>CANNKH010000030.1 GCA_947504985.1 Methylococcaceae bacterium
CTGTCTACAGCATCAAGGGCGGGGTTGGAAAAACCTCAAGCGCGGTTAATCTTGCACACACAGCGGCCCGCAACGGTTACCGCACGCTGGTTTGGGATCTTGATCCGCAAGGTGCCAGCAGCTATTACTTTCGCATCAAACCAAAAATTAAAGGTGGAAGCAAAGACTTGATTGCCGGAAAACGCGAGTTGGATGATCTTATTAAAGGTACGGACTTTGAAAATCTGGATTTATTGCCGGCTGATTTTTCTTTCAGGAATCTGGATCTGGTTTTGGATACCAAGAAAAAACCGACTCATCAAATTAAAAAACTGCTTAAACCGTTGGCTGAAGACTACGATTTTATTTTTCTGGATTGTCCGCCCAATATTTCGCTGTTGTCTGAGGCCGTTTTTGAAGCCGCCGATATTCTGTTATCGCCGATTATTCCGACCACGTTGTCCTTAAGAACACTTGAGCAACTCAAAAAATTTATTGATGAAAATAATTTAACTAAACTGGCGCTGGTGCCGTTTTTCTCTATGGCCGATCGTCGTAAAAAAATGCACAAAGATATCATGACGAATATGGCCGAAAGTCATGCCGAAATATTAACAACCGCCATTCCCTATGCCAGTGATATCGAACGCATGGGACTGGAGCGTATGCCATTGAATGGCTATGTCAAAAAAAGTCAGTCTACGATTGCTTATGATGCTTTGTGGGAAGAAATTCTTGTCCGTATTGCTGATGTCGAAAAAAAGACTATTTAATTTATCGAGGCCATTATGAAGCCGGATAGCAAGGTAATTGAAAAACGATATGACCGGATTGCACCTTATTTTGAGGGCATGGAAGCAGTGATGGAAGGTCTGTTTTTTAAAAATTGGCGGAAAAGATGCTGGGAAAAGGTTGAGGGGCATCATATTCTTGAGGTTGGTGTTGGAACGGGCAAGAATTTCGACTATTACCCCAGGGATGCACGAGTTACCGCGATTGATTTTAGTGCGCAGATGCTGAAACAGGCAGTAAAGAAAAGAGACCGAAAACAGGTCAACGTTGAGCTGGAATTAATGGATGTTGAGTCCTTATGGTTTGCAGACAATAGTTTTGACACGGTTGTAGCCACCTTCGTTTTTTGTTCCGTACCCTCAGCAGTTAAGGGCTTGAAAGAACTTAAGCGTGTGTGCAAACCAGGTGGACAGATATTATTGCTGGAGCATGTATTAAGTGCGAACCGTGTACTTGCCGCCGTAATGAATCTGCTAAACCCTGTCGTTGTTGGTTTGCTTGGCGCCAACATCAACAGAAATACGGTTAAAAATGTAAAAGCTTGCTCTTTTACCTATGTAAATGTCGACGAACGTAGCGGTGATATTATCAAGCTGATTGAAGCCAGAAAGTAACGCAGTAAAACTTTTTAACTGAATACCCGTTGAATTAGGTAAAATAGACTAAATTTTTGGAAATTAGTTATATACGTGAAGCCACAATTAGAAAATCTGGTACAAACGCCAATTCCGACCAAACATGGCGAATTTATCCTGCATTACTTCAGCAACACCATTGATGACAAGGAGCATGTTGCTCTGGTTAAAGGTGATGTCGTTAACAAAGAACATGTTCCTGTGCGCATTCATTCAGAATGTTTTACCGGTGACGTATTGGGTTCAAGACGTTGTGATTGTGGTGAACAGCTGGATATGGCCTTACAGCTCATTGATCAGGCTGGATTTGGAGTTCTGATTTATCTGCGTCAGGAAGGGCGGGGCATCGGTTTATTGAAAAAACTACAGGCTTATAATCTTCAGGATCAGGGCATGGATACGGTTGATGCCAATATCCATCTGGGTCATCTGGCCGATGAACGCGAATATAGCGTCGCTGCGTTAATTCTGGAAAACCTGAAAATAAATTCCATCGAATTGCTGACCAATAACCCCGACAAAATAGACGGCCTGATTAAGCTGGGTATTAACGTCGCAGGTCGCATTCCCGTAGAATCCGTTGCTAATGATGACAATGTCGGTTATTTGAAAACCAAAGCAAAAAAAATGGCGCACCTGCTGTTCGAACCCAAGAAAATTTAAGGCGGTCGTCTACCATCATTTCAGCCGATATCAATAGCGGCTAACATATTGCAGTTCCTGTTCTGACGGTCATGTGGAATAGGTGTTTTAGTTAAAACTGTAATAAGATAGCAATAGTTTCTACTTTAAAAGAGTTAGTCGATGCGACGTTTTATTCTACTGAGTTTGCTGGCCTTCCCGGCCTATGCTGTCGATGAGCAGCCACCACCTGTGCTTGAGGCTTTGCCAGAGGCTCCGGAACCGCCTTTGCCGGTGCGGAACGGTGAAACCATGGAGCCTGACATTACTATTATTCGTAAAGCCAAGGAGACAATTCAGGAATACCGTCGTAACGGCAAACTTTATATGATTAAAGTCATACCGGTAGTAGGGCCTCCTTATTATTTTCTTGATACCAATGGCGATGGTAAAATGGATGTCCGTCGTAGCGATCTGGACAAAGATTCTGACATTCAAATGTGGAAATTGCTGGAATGGTAGTCGCATAAGCAGTGTCAGTTTTTACTTGCATTACACGTCCGCAACTCGATCAATTCTTAAATCCTTATGCCCTGGGCGCAGTCCTCAGTTTAGAGGGCATAAAGGATGGCATCGACAATACCAATTATTTTGTAACTACCGAGCAGGGCCGCTTTGTTTTGACTTTGTTCGAGTCACTGACAGTCAATGAAATCCCCCGTTTTCTCAAATTATTAGCGCATTTAGGCAAAAACGGACTTTTAAGCCCCAGTCCGCTGAGTGATCAGGAGGCAAATCTGCTGGGTGAGCTAAACGGGAAACCGGCAGTGCTATTTAAACAATTATCCGGCGCAGCCATCGAAGTACCATCAATCGTTCAATGCCAGGAAATCGGCTTGCAACTTGCGAGTTTGCACCGTTGCACGGAAGGCTATGTTTTCCCAGTACAAAACAGCAATGATTTAAGCTGGTGCAAAACAGTACAAAATAAAATAGGCGTTCATTTATCTGCAGACGAACGTGAATTGATTGATGATGAACTGACTTTTCAAACTCAACACAGCTCGGTCAATCTGCCTCGGGGTGTCATTCACGCCGATCTGTTCAGGGATAATGTGTTATTTGTTGAGGATCGGCTCAGCGGCTTATTGGATTTTTACAGTGCCTGCACCGACACCTTATTGCTTGATATTGCCATAACGGCAAACGACTGGTGCTGTGATCAGGGCAAGATTAATCATTTGAAATTTAAGGCGCTGTTGGCGGCGTATCAAACGCTTAGGCCTTTGGAACGCTTGGAAAAATACCACTGGCCAATTATGCTCAGGGCTGCGGCGCTACGTTTTTGGCTATCCCGGCTTCAACACCAATACTACCCTCGTCCTGGCGATATAACCCAGCAGAAAGATCCGCTGGTTTTTAAGCGACTATTACTGCAACATAGACAGGCGTCATTATTATCTGATAACACTATTTTCAACCTCAGGAGTACAGCATGATTAAAATGTTACACCTTACTTTTGTTTTATTATCTATTATCAGCTTTGTCGGCAGAGTCTTTCTGGCACAAAGCCGTCCGGAAATGCTGGAGATAAAATGGATAAAAATCGGGCCACATATTGTCAATACGATATTGCTGATTACCGGTTTTACCTTGGTTTTTCAGGGCTCATGGTTATCAGGCGAGTATGGCTGGATTGTCGCCAAGCTAATCGTTTTGCTGGGCTATGTCGGTCTGGGAACTTTGGCTATCAAAAGCCAGGGCACTATGCGTTGGCAAGCTTTCGCAGGGGCTGTTGCCTGTTTTATTTATATTGCGATTGTCGCAGTCAGTAAACATGCGTTGTTCTTTTTATAAGTTTCAGTAATAACTGACCTTACGCAGCAAAGACTTAATCCCGTTTACCGCGCCGAGCACCGAAGCTTTTAACAGGATAAGCCCGTCAGGGGCGCGGCAGGGATGCCGCGCGTTGCCAAAAGGGACAGGAAGTCCCTTTTGGCAACCTCCTGTTAAAAGTGAGGCGCGCAGGATGAAGCGGTAACCGGGTGGCCTTTCTTTTGGATACTTTTCTTTGGCCACGCAAAGAAAAGTATCTCGCCTTCGGGTGCGAAAACCCGATTCAAAAAATCCGTCGCGATAGCGACACATCATCTGCGTAATAACAGATCAACTACCACCTACAAAATACATTCAACTTCATCAAGTTGCTGATCCAGCCAAACTAAAAAATCTTTACCTTTTCGAAATTGGCTTTCTTCAAACTCTGGAATGTTAGCTTGGGTTAAAACCTCCCAACGAGACAACCGATTTTTTAGCTGCCCCTGTTCGCTGGAAGTAAAGTGATACTGCTGAATCAGTTGACCAAAAAACTTCAACTCCGGCTCAGTGATTAATTTCGCCAAAGCAGCTAACTCATTCATTAACACTTCAAGTGTTGCGACATGGGCGGCTATTAACGCTGTAACTTGTTTTGGTTGAATATTTTCGGCCGGTGATAATTCATTATCAGAAACAACTTTAAGGCAGTGAATTAATTCTCCCGAAGAAAAACGTATTGCCGTTTCATAAAACGCCGAGGCCTCCATATCGCAAAGTGCCAGCGAATCATAAAAAAGCTGCGGTTTTGAAGCCGTTTGAATGCTGGCCGTGCGGCAAGGTGGAGTAAAGACCAAAGACGGATAATGGCGCTTGTCGCTGTCAACATCGGTAATTTTGTCGATTAAAAACAGGCTGCCCAACTCATGGTGCTTGTGTCCGGCAATGCCAATATTAATCAAAACCGGATGATCAACAAAACCTAACAAAGCCTGTGAATAAGCCACGCCTGCCGCCATCGAAGTTTTGCCCAGGCCGGTAACAGTCAGACAAATATCCGCGTTGATATAAACCGCAAACGGCCGAATGGTCGTTATTTTTTTTAGATTGAAATAATCAACCACCGGCTTGGCTTCACAAGGCAAGGCGGCGTAAATAAAAATGCGTGGCTTGTTTTGTTGCATAATTAATCAACTATTTCCACATCAAAAACTGCGCCACAAATCGCAACGACCTTTACTTTGGTATTAATACTGCAATCCGGTCCATGTACTTTCCAAATTGAATCATCGACCTTTATTTTGCCCTCGCCATTTTCTATGGGTTGATACAAACTAAAAGTCCTGCCGATATATTGAGCTCCGCGTTTATTCAATAAAGGATGATCCGTTTCAATAACATGCTTTTTGCCATAAATCTTCCAGGCTGAAATTGCGGCAACCGATAGCACTGAGAAAGCCGATACCTGCACTTCGATACTAATTCCTGGGATTACTAACAGCAAAAGCCCAGTTATAAAACCGGAAGTTGCCATCCACAGACAGAAAAAACCGGGCGCCAGTAGTTCTATTACTAACAGGACCAGTGCCAGCACCCACCAATTCCAAAAAACAATCGTTAGTTCAGTCATATCAACTTTTTTTGCTCATTGCTTCTTTGGCCAGTTCGCCAATGCCACCCAGGGCACCGATGACACTCGAGGCCTCCAAAGGCATAAATACCAGTTTACTGTTGTTGGCGGAGGCGATATCTTTTAAAGCTTCGATGTATTTTTGCGCGACAAAGTAATTAATGGCCTGAACATCACCTTTACTGATCGCATCCGAAACCATTAACGTAGCCCTGGCTTCTGCCTGAGCAAGACGTTCACGGGCATCCGCATCACGATACGACGCTTCTTTTCGGCCTTCGGCCTCTAGAATGGCAGCCTGTTGCGCACCTTCTGCACGTAAAATCTCGGATTGCCTCAAGCCTTCAGCCTCAAGGATGGAGGCGCGCTTCAGTCGCTCGGCTTTCATTTGTCTTCCCATGGCTTCGACTAAATCCTTGGGTGGGGCGATATCTTTTATTTCAATACGGGTCACTTTAATGCCCCATGGAGTCGTTGCATCGTCCACAACGTTGAGCAATCTTGCATTGATGTCATCCCGACGCGACAATAATTCGTCCAGATCCATTGAGCCCATAACGGTACGAATATTAGTCATCACCAGATTAAGAATCGCCCAACCTAGTTGACTCACTTCATAAGCCGCTTTGGCGGCATCCATCACCTGGTAAAAAATGACGCCATCGACAGTCACCATCGCATTATCTTTGGTAATGACCTCCTGGGATGGCACGTCCATCACCTGTTCCATCATCACCATCTTTTTACCGATGCGATCAATAACCGGCACGATGATATTTAAGCCTGGCGTCAGCGTATTAGTATATTTACCAAAACGTTCAACGGTGTATTCCATGCCCTGAGGCACTGACTTGACGCTCAAAAATACTATCAAGACTGCAAAAACCAATAATGCCAAAACAAAACCACCCATAAAACCCCCTGATTGTTTTTTACACAAAATGTGTCGAACTTCAATTGGTGTGCGTTTAATTCACCTCTTTTTCTAAAAGCGAAACTGAATAATTACATTTTTTCAGCGGTCTTAAAATTCTATTGTTAACAATTCAGACCGTGGTAAATTAAAAACCGTTAAAATAGCAATGTGGCGTGTTGCAAACCACCACATAACTAATAATAATATAACTTTACGTTAACGAGTAATTATAATGCTGATAACCGCCGCTATTGACACCGGTCTTTTGACCCTGCTTTTTTTTATTGTCGGAATGATTAAGCCTGGCTGGGCTCTGTTTTTTATGGCAAAACCGAACAGAATTTTAATTCTGATTATATCGACCGTTTTATTTATGGTTTGCGCCACGCTGTTTGGTGAAGGAAACCGGCAAAAAGCCGTCGAAGAACAAGCCCCTAAAGAAATTGTCTCTAAAATACTGTCACCTGCTTCGGCTCCAGTTCCTGTGCCCGCAGCAGATGTTCCTGCCGCTCAACCAAGTTCTCCCAAGAATTAACAGCGGTAAACAAACCTGACAACACTATTAAAAGCGCTTGCCGCGCAAGCGCTAGGATTAACCGCAACAATCTGTCTGACTTGGCTTTCACCTGCATTTTTTCACGGTGCCGTATTTTTAGTCGTACTACAAGGCGCAATAGCTGCCTTGTGCTGCCAAGTTCTACGCCAACCGTACTGGTGGATTGCCATTCATGTATTATTCCTGCCGACGGCTGTTACTCTACTTACGCTGCAACTGCCGTCCTGGTTATATTTACTGACAGTGTTACTGCTGGCCTTGGTGTTTTGGGGCACCGTCAAGGGTGATGTGCCGCTGTTCTTATCTTCTACTGCAGTAGCAACAGCCGTAGCCGACATCGTTGACCGTGAAAAGGCAACTGCATTTGCTGATCTCGGTGCGGGAGTTGGCTCTGTTGCGGTACCCCTTGCGCAGCATCGACGGTTAATCGTAGATGCCTGGGAGTATGCGCCGCTACCCTGGTTAATTACCGCTTGGCGCTGTCGTAAACTGCCCAATGCTACAGTTAAACGTGTGAGCTTATGGGACTGCAATCTCGGTTGTTATGAAGTGGTATTTGCCTTTCTTTCGCCATTGGTGATGGTAAAGCTGGGCGAAAAAATCATTGCTGAAATGCCCAGTGGCAGTCTGTTTATCTCCTCATCGTTTCCGATTCCGAATTGGGAGCCTGAATCGATAGTCGCTATTAAAGATCGACGTAAGACAATTCTTTTTTGTTATCGCATAAGATTTTAGATGCTTTCCTTGATAGCAATGAGTTGAATCTAAAAAACTTGAAATATAATTTCCTGGAAAATACAAAGCACAAAAACAGATTATGCTCCGTATCTTTGTGACAGAATGTATAAGCATGTTTAGAAAACCAAAGTCAATTTTGAGAAATCTCAAACCCCTGCAATAAATCCAACCGCTTCAATCCCGGCAATCGCGCAACGTTCGTCCTGATCAGAAATATCGCCGCTAATCCCCACAGCGCCAATTAGATTATTTTTCGTATCGCGAATCAAAACGCCACCTGGTACAGGCATAATTTTTCCTTCAGTCATGCTCATCAATGCCGTCATAAAATCAGGTCTCTCTACCGCTACACTTGCCAGACTTCGTGAAGAAATACCCATACTGACGGCTCCCCAGGCTTTTGCTGTGGCTATCTGCTGTCTGATCATGGTTGATCCATCTTCCCTTTGCATGGCTTTTAAATGTCCTGAAGCATCCAAAACGACCACGGTAACCGGCTCCATATTTAATTTTCGGGCTTTACTGATCGCTGTATGAATAATAATGTTGGCTTTTTCGAGTGTTAATAATTTCATTTCAAGGTCTCTTGTAGTTCTAGTATTATTTATTTCAAAAGTGGTAGCAGTTGCGGCCATACTTTATCTGCTATGACCGGTTGTCCTTTGGCATTGGGGTGCAGACCATCCGGTTGCATCAGTTCCGCGCTCAAAGCCACATCTTCCATGATAAACGGCACATAAGGCGCATTCAATTCCTTGGCTAATTGGGGGTAAATCGAATAAAACTGCGTAGTATAGCGCTGACCATAATTAGGCGGAATTTTCATGGCCAGGAACAACACCTTTGCACCGCTTTGTCGGGCACGATTGGCGAGTTCGGCAAGGTTATTTTTAATCAGGCTAAGTGTCAAACCACGCAGACCGTCATTGGCGCCCAGTTCAATAATGACGACTTGCGGCTTGTGCAAAGCCAGGGCTTGATCAATTCTCGCCAATCCACCGGACGTCGTGTCGCCGCTAATACTTTCATTATGAATGACATGACCAGCGCCTTGCTCATCTAGTTTTTGTTGCAATAACGTCACCCAACCCTGTGAAACTTCAATTCCATAGCTGGCACTGATACTATCTCCCAATACTAAAATAGATTTGGCCGCAGCGGTCATCGATAATAACGAAAAAATCACGACAAATAAAAAACGGGACATTATGCAAACTCAGTCAATAAAAAACATTATAGTAACCGAAAACTTGGGTAAATCAGTTACTACCTCCGATGGAATACTGCATATCTTGTCATCCATAGATTTGATAATCAAATCTGGTGAGAGTATTGCAATCATTGGCGAGTCCGGCTCAGGAAAATCAACCCTGATTAGCTTGCTGGCCGGTTTGGATACGCCGTCATCCGGAGCCATTATTGTAAATGAAAAACAGATTTCCGCGATGAACGAAGATGGCAGGGCAACACTTCGTAATGAATTGATAGGCTTTGTATTTCAGTCCTTTCAGTTACTGCAAGGTTTAACGGCACTGGAAAATGTCATGCTGCCTTTAGAGCTGTGTGGCAATAAAAACGCCAAACAACTTGCGACTGCGCTGTTAAACAGAGTCGGTCTTGTTCACCGCTTAACCCATACGCCACAAAAACTTTCTGGTGGCGAACAACAGCGCGTAGCGCTGGCACGAGCCTTTGTCACCAGACCCGCAATTTTATTTGCCGATGAACCGACCGGCAATCTGGACAGTAAAACCGGAGCGCATATCATTGATTTGCTGTTTGAACTTAATCAGGAAAACAAGACGACCTTAATTTTAGTGACCCATGATCCATCCCTGGCTGCTCGCTGCCAACGTATCATTAAACTGGATTCCGGGCGGATTGTTGCTTAGGGGCGCGTATGAAAAACAGTAAATCGCCTTTCTGTCGGGTAAATTTAAGACTAAACACTATGGAAAAACTGATGACTCGTTTTAATTTGGCCTTACGACTCTTATGGCGCGACAGTCGCTCCGGTGAATTGACGCTTCTGTTATTTGCACTGATTATTGCTGTTACCAGTTCAACGGCGATATCACTGTTTGCAGACCGCCTACAACGCACTATGACCTTACAGGCCGCAGAATTTATGGCTGCTGATTTGGTCATCTCAAGCACTAGCTTGATTCCTGACGCATGGCTGGAAAAAGCGGCTCAACTTAAACTCGCCAAAGCACAAACCATTGAATTCTCGAGCGTGTTAATCGAACATGAGGAACTGTTACTGGCTAGCATAAAAGCCGTTAGCTCCACTTACCCATTGCGCGGTTCTTTAAAAACCACCAGCACTGATTATTTGACTGAATCGACCGTCTTTAACGGCCCAAAATCCGGAACGGTATGGGTTGAAAAGCGTATTCTGTCGACACTTAAGCTGAATGTGGGTGATATATTACAGGTAGGCGAAAAGCAACTTAGCATTAGCCAAATCCTGACTTACGAACCTGACAAGCGCGGAGACTTTTATAGTTTCTCACCGCGCGTGATGATGAATGCCGATGATTTGCAGGCCACCGGTGTATTGCAACCCGGCAGTCAGGTACATTATTTCTTTCAATTTGCAGGCGAAACCCAAGCCTTAACGGAATTTAATCACTGGATCAAACCGCAATTAAATCCGTCACAGCGACTTATGGATATTCAGGAAGACCGTCCTGAACTGGGTTCCGCGCTGGAGCGGGCAGAACGCTATCTAGGCTTGGCCAGCATTGTTGTTATTTTAATTTCCGGCGTAGCGATAGCAATGGCGACACGACGCTATACAGAACGGCACTTTAACGCTACCGCCATCTTGCGCTGTCTGGGTTGTAAGCAATACGAAATCCTTTGGCTCTATGGTTGCCAGTTTGTTGTTTTGGGTTTATTAGGTAGCGCCCTGGGTTGTTTGCTGGGCTGGTTTGCTCAGCAAGGACTGTTCTATCTATTAAAATCGTTGCTACCGCAACAGCTTGCAGACCCGGGTTTATTGGCTATTTTATTCGGATTTATTATTGGCATGGCTGTTTTGTTGGGTTTCGCGTTACCACCTTTAGTGCGTCTGAAACAAGTTTCTCCGTTGCGCGTCTTGCGCCGAGAACTTGACCCCTTGCCAAGCAGTGCCTGGCTGATTTACGGTTTAGCTATCAGTATTATTGGTGTCCTAATCTGGCGCTATACCAATGAATTGAAAATGACACTGACTATTATCGGCATCGGTTTGATCAGTTTTTTACTGCTGGGTTCTGCGATTTATTATTTACTGCGCTTTAGCCGAAAATTATTACCCTATTTAAGGCTGAGCTGGCGCTTTGGTTTAAAGGGCTTATTAATAAACAGCCGGGGCAGCGTCAGTCAAATACTGGCTTTCAGCCTTACTTTAGTGGCTATGGTTCTGACCTTCGCGGTACGCACTGATCTGATTAATGACTGGCAAAAACAGTTACCCAAAAACGCGCCCAATCATTTTGCTTTAAACATCTTTCCCGAGCAACAACAAAATTTTCAACAAGACCTGCAACAACAAAATATCGCGGGCAATCATTTTTTTCCGGTCATTCGAGGCCGCCTGGTCGCAATCAATACCGTACCTGTACAGAAAATAGTCAGCAAGGACACACAAGGCGAAAGTGCTACGCACCGTGAATTAAGCCTTACCTGGACACAAACATTACCTGAGGATAATAAAATCACCGAAGGAAACTGGTGGCAGGATCAACAAAGCGGCCTGGTCTCTGTCGAACAAAAGCTGGCCAGCAGCCTGAAAATAAAATTGGGCGACGCGCTAACTTTTACCGTTGGCAGTCAGCAGTTTATAGCGACCGTTACCAGCATTCGTGACCTGCGCTGGGACACTATGAAACCAAACTTTTACATGATTTTTTCGCCGGGCACCTTGGATATTTTTCCCAGTACTTTTATTACCAGCTTTTATTTACCTGAAAACCAAAAAGACTTTTTAAATACGCTGATCAAAAAATACCCGAGCACTACTGTTTTGGAAGTCGATTTAATTTTAAAGCAATTTAAAACCATACTCGTGCAATTGACCGAAGCGATTAATTACCTGCTTTATTTTGCGCTACTTGCCGGCTTTACCGTCTTGTTTGCCTCCGTTTATACCACTTTGGACAGTCGGATTCATGAGGGAGCATTAATGAGAACGCTAGGCGCAAATCGGTCCTTTTTAAGAAAAGCCCATCTTATTGAATTTAGTTTACTGGGATTTATTTCCGGTTTAATCGCGATGTTTATCTCAGAAGCTATACTTTATGCTTTATACACACAAGTCATGCATATCGACTATCACGCTAACTTTATTTTGTGGTTTGGAGTGCCGTTAGCTGGGGGCTTAGTGGTCGGACTTGCAGGATGCTGGGGCTTACGAAAAGTCGTTATCAAGCCCCCACTTGAGGTTTTACGAGAGCTCTAACGCATCAATCAAAAGTTTAAAACTAAAAGGGCAAAGAAAGATCAGGCTTGATCTTTCTTAACAGGTTTTTAAAAACTACTTGAATCCTGGACATTGCTTCGTCCGTATCTGCTTCAAAACGAATTACTAAAGATGGCGTCGTATTTGACGCCCTGACTAACCCCCAGCCATCCGCGAAATCAATTCGCATTCCATCAATTTCCGTCATTTTGCCGTCAGTGAAATGAGCGATCTTAAGTAACTCGTCTATAACAATGAAATTTTCACCTTCTTCCAACATAACAACTAATTCAGGGGTGTTAATACTGTCGGGAAAATCGGCAAAGACCTCAGCGCTGCTTCGAGAATCCCTGGACAAAATATCAAGTAAACGTGCAGCC
The DNA here is from genome assembly GCA_947504985.1 of Methylococcaceae bacterium. Classification (GTDB taxonomy): domain Bacteria; phylum Pseudomonadota; class Gammaproteobacteria; order Methylococcales; family Methylomonadaceae; genus Methylovulum. Next base: position 12,511 of record CANNKH010000030.1, read on the forward strand.
GCATACAAGGCATCATCAAAACCAAACCAGCGATCATTAAAGAATATATGTCCACTCATTTCACCGGCGAGTTTGGCACCGGTTTCTTTGATCTTTGCTTTCATAAAGGAATGCCCGGTTTTCCACATCAGCGGTCTGCCTCCAAACTTGATTATCTGCTCTGTCAAATGGCGCGAACACTTCACATCGTAAATAATTTCCGCGCCCGGATTGCCCGCCAACACATTTTTGGCAAACAGCATCATTTGCCGATCCGGCCAGATAATTTTTCCGTTTGAATCGACAACTCCCAAGCGGTCACCATCACCATCAAAAGCCAGTCCGATATCAGCATTATAATGCTTAACCGTTGCAATCAATTCAGTCAGGTTTTTTGGGTTGCTGGGGTCTGGATGATGGTTAGGAAAGCTGCCATCGATATCGCAGAATAGTTCAATGACTTCGCAACCCAGAGACTTCAGGAGCAAAGGTCCCAGTTCGCCGGCAACGCCATTCCCACAATCCAATACTACCGTCATCGGACGTTTGATTTGAATATATTCAGAAATAATACCTATATATTCATTGTGATACTGATTGTTTAATTCAATGTTCCCCGCTGGACCTGTAGCAAAGTCGTCTTTTTCTATACAAGTTTTAAGTTGTTGAATACTTTCACCGGACAGCGTTACGTCGTTGATAATCATCTTCAGGCCATTATATTCCGGCGGATTATGACTGCCTGTAATCATCACACCGGAACGCCCATCAGTGTGCTTTGCTACAAAATAGAGTATCGGCGTTGGTACCATGCCAATATCAAGTACATCAAGCCCGGTTGAAATAAGACCTTTGACCAAGGCTTCTGCAAGTGCGGGACTAGAGATTCTTCCATCCCGTCCGACGACGATAGTTTTACATTTGTGCTGAATAGCTTGTGTGCCAAGCGCTTGACCAATAACGTAAATTATTTCTTTGGTTAAGGTTTTACCAACAACACCTCGAATATCGTAAGCCTTGAAAATAGTTCCGGCGTCAGCTTTTTTTTTTAAGGAACCGGGCATTTCAAAAAAATCAGGCACTGTTGTTTCAGCTATTTTTGGAATGTCTACTGGAGTGGGTCTACGCTCAACCATTTCATTAATTTGCTGATTAAAGAAATCGTCATCAATTGCGTTGTCCGCCAGATCTTTGGAAGTTGGCGCAGGTTCCTCGCCCATCCATGAAGTTGTGCCGCCGACAACGATAGGGTCATCGAAATCATCAAAAAATCCACTCATTTCCATATCAACAAAATCACTGTTGCTATCGGTGGCAACATCGGTCTCCTGAGTATCCAAAACTCTTTTAAATTGGACCAATGTTGAAACAATGGCATTCATCTCAGGTAAGGCAACAGGATAATTACCTTGTACTTTATTGGTCATCATGTCCTTATAGGCTTTTAAGACAGTACCAAGATCTTGCCTTAATAATGCTGATAATCTTCTGTAGCCGATAAAAAAAACTAAAAGGGCAAGCGTGGCAACAATCACAATTATGCCAATAATAAAATTTGAACCTGAAAAAGTGGCATCTTCTGCATACTGATAATGCAAATCCCAGCTGGTATTGGCCACTTCTATCTGTGCATCGTCACTTTGCTGTTCAATGCCCTGAACACCTGCACTGCCTAATACCAACGATGCTTGCCTCAACTCAAGACGTCCACCTTTTAATTCGACTGACGCCATACTTTTGGTGATAAAGTCGTAATTTAAACTCGCCAGAATAACCCCTAAAACCTGATTATTTTGGGTAATCTGACGTGTTATGGCCAGATGTCGATCAACTCCGATGTCTCCTTGTATGGCAGGTAACTGATTTTTAGTAAACGTTTCCCGCACCATATCCAAATCGGCATAACCCATTTTTGGGACACTTTTATCATCCAGCTCACTGATTCCAGGCAATAAAATTCTTACTTTCAAGATGCCGGGTAAATATCGTTCGAGTTTTACGGCAACCGCATTTAATTGAGACGGATCTGAACTGGTCACAGCCGCCAATACTTCAGGATCTTGTGCCATCTTTTGTAACGCGTCAGTCAGTAAATTGACTTGTCCGGTCATGCCCAGTGCAGCGCTTTTTGCAACGGAAATGGCAGAATCCTGCTTGACCTGCGCAACTTCAGCCGCACTAATCCGATAAATACTTGCACCTACGAATATGATCATTAATACAGCAATTGCTGACAACAAGGAAAAAAGTCGGGCCATATTTTTTTAATACCTTTTTGAAAAAGTTGTCGCCAGTTTACAGACCTGTATTAGGTCCTACATGAGCCAGTAGTGAGATATCTTATATCTTTATCATTGCCGTTTAATGACGACCGGTATGGCCAAATCCGCCTGAACCTCTGGTGCTTTGATCAAACTCCGTTACTTGCTCAAACATCACCTGCACCACAGGAACAAAAACCATTTGAGCAATGCGCTCACCAATATTGATGGTGAACGAGGTATCACCACGATTCCAGCAAGACACAAAAACTTGCCCCTGATAATCGCAATCTATCAAGCCGACTAAATTTCCTAAAACGATACCATGTTTATGGCCTAAACCTGAACGAGGTAATAAAACAGCGGCCAATTGATGGTCGTTAATATAAATAGCCAAACCAGTAGGAATTAATAACGTTTGTCCGGGGGCTATCTCCACCGATTCATCCAGACAGGCGCGTAAATCAAGGCCGGCAGACCCAGAGGTCGCATACTCCGGCAACGGAATGTCTTTGCCCAGACGTTCATCTAAAATTTTAAGCTGTATTTTTTTCATTTATTTTTAAGTTCCATTCTTTCTGCGATTAAACCAATAAGTTGTTCTGCCAAATTATTTTTGTCCGTCATAGCCAGGTTTTTTTGACCTTGGTTCCAAAAAACCTGTAAGGCATTTTGATCGCTGTCAAAGCCTCCCAAGCTTTCCTTTTGCAAGGCAGTAGAAGAATTTTGTCCAACCCAGTTTGCCGCAATCATATCTAGATTTTTTTTGATTAACTTATCTTGAGCATAGCGTTCAAGATCGTGGGTTTCTGCTGCAAATCCAACCGTAAACGGACGATTACTGGAAAGCTGAGCAACATCTGCCAAAATATCGCGATTTTTCTGCAATGTTAATGTGGTTTGCTCGGAGCTCTTTTTTATTTTATGTGTTTCAATCAGCGCAGGACTGTAATCGGCAACAGCGGCCGCACCAATGTAAATATCATGTACTAAGGCTTTGGCGATAACTGCTTCGTACATTTGCTCAGCCGTTTCTATTTTGATTAGTTCTGCCTGTGCAGGAGGTGATAGAGCTACTGGCCCACTAACCAGCGTGACTTTGGCGCCCGCTTTTAATGCTGCTTTAGCCAGTGCATAACCCATTTTTCCTGAACTTCGATTGGTCAGATAACGTACCGGGTCTAAAGGTTCGCGAGTAGGGCCGGCACTGATTAAAACGCTAAGCCCTTTTAAACATTGAGATGTGGATTCTGTGAGCAAAAGCCGGCAAATTTCTGCGGGCTCGGACATTCTACCCATACCGGTTTCTCCGCAAGCTTGTCCTCCTGGCTCTGGACCTATCATTATGACCCCATGGCCAATCAATCTTTGGATGTTTTCCTGAGTAACAGGCTTATTCCACATAGCCTGGTTCATGGCTGGTGCCATAAAAACAGGGCACGTTGCTGCCAGATAAAGCGTTAATAGCAAATCATCAGCCAATCCATGACTACATTTTGCAATCGTGTTTGCTGTTGCCGGGGCTATAATCAAGGCATCAGCCCAACGCGCCAGGGTAATGTGCCCCATCGCATTTTCCTCGTCCGCATCAAGCAAATCGGTATGCACAGGATTACCGGAAAGCGCCTGAAAAGTGAGCGATCCTACAAACTGCAGGGCGGAGTGAGTCA
>CANNKH010000031.1 GCA_947504985.1 Methylococcaceae bacterium
GTTTTTTGCCGTGTCGTTACGCAAAGCTTCAATGCGCTCTAAATAGGCATCATCAATATCGCCGGTAATGTATTCATGGCTGAAACAAGACGTATCAAAATGTTCAATGCTTGGATTGCCTTTACGGACGGCAGCGATTAGATCATCCAAATCTTGATAAATAAGGCGGTCTGCACCAATCTCTAGGCGAACCTCTTCTTCAGTGCGGCCATGAGCAATCAGCTCATGGGCTGCAGGCATGTCAATGCCATAAACATTTGGGTAACGTACCGGCGGCGCGGCTGAAGCAAAATACACTTTTTTGGCACCAGCATCTCTGGCCATCTGGATAATTTGCGCTGATGTCGTCCCCCTCACGATAGAGTCATCGACTAGCAACACATTTTTACCTTCAAATTCCAGACCTATCGCGTTTAACTTTTGTCTAACTGATTTTTCTCGCATTTTCTGACCAGGCATAATGAAGGTTCTGCCAATATAGCGATTTTTCATGAAGCCTTCACTAAACTTTAGGCCAAGCATCGTCGCCATTTGCAAAGCCGCCGTCCTGCTGGTATCGGGTATCGGAATAACGACATCAATATCATTATCCGTCCACTCTTTCTGCATTTTTTCAGCTAATTTAGTGCCCATGCGTAACCTTGCCTTATAGACTGAAATGTCATCAATAATCGAATCAGGACGGGCAAAATAAACATATTCGAAAATACAGGGACAATGATCAGTTACCTCAGCACACTGCTTCGTATGCAATCGACCTGATTCTTCAATAAAGACCGCCTCTCCCGGAGCGATGTCACGAATCAACTCAAATCCGATCACATCAAGCGCAACACTTTCGGAAGCAATCATAAAATCAGAACCGACATCCGTTTGCCTCTCACCAAAAACCACCGGCCTGATGCCATGCGGATCTCGAAACCCTAAAATACCAAACCCAGCAATCATAATGACGACGGCGTAGCCACCACGGCAACGTCTATGAACACCCGAAACCGCTTGAAAAACATCGTCAACACTCAAATGCAGTTTACCTAAACTCTGTAACTCATGGGCAAACACATTGAGCAAGACTTCAGAATCAGAATCGGTATTGATATGCCGCTGATCCTGAACGAATAAAGCCTCTTTCAATTCTTCGGTATTCGTCAAGTTGCCATTATGTGCCAGCGTTAAACCAAAAGGTGAGTTCACATAAAACGGCTGGGCTTCCGCAGAACTGGTACACCCCGCCGTAGGGTAGCGCACATGCGCAATACCCATATTGCCTCTCAGCTTCATCATCTGGGCGTTGGTAAATACATCACGTGTCAAACCGTTATCTTTACGCAAATGTAATCGACCGTTTTCACAAGTGACAATACCGGCAGCATCTTGACCACGATGCTGCAAAACGGTCAAGGCATCATACAGTTCCTGATTAACGGCTTGATGTGAAACGATAGCAGCAATACCACACATTATATTTTTAACCTGTTTCTGAGTTGATAACGATCGATTGTCATTAACGATAGTGGACGTTTTTCGTCAAATCTGACGGCAGATGAGCATGTAATCCTAAGACGATAGCTTGAAATGGCGGTATCATTTTTGATTTTTTCCACCAAGGGGAGTGCGGTAAAACGGATAATCCAGCCAGCATAACCAGCACAACGACAAAGAGCACGCCATGACCAATTCCAAAAACCATGCCACCTAAGCGTTCGGCAAGAGTCAATCCGGATTTTTTAATTAGTTCACCCAAGAGAAAATGGATTAAACCACCAACAGTCAAGGTTATCAGAGACAAGGCAACAAACGAAGCCGCCATGAGTGCTGATGGATCGCTGAGGCTTGGCTTTAAAAACATTGAAAATTCATGACTAAAATTTGAGCCTACAGCAACCGCCAACAGCCAACAAAATAATGAATAAATCTGTTGGCTAAACCCTTTAAGCAGTCCTGCTATTAACGTAATACACAGCAGCCCAATGATGGCAAAATCTATCCAGATCATCTTTCGAAGTTTAGAGCATGTTATTTAACTACTCAGCAACAAGAATAGTCTTGATATTTTGTTGATCCAACTTGGACTTCATTGCCGTTGCGCGTTTTTTGTCTAGCTCAGGCCCGACTTTAAGTCGATAAAAGGTGCCTTTTCCACTCACCTGAATGGTTTCCAATAATACAGGCATACCCTGCTTGCGCAAACTTTCTGACAGTGATAACGCATTTTCCTTTTTACTAAAACTACCCGCCTGAATATACCAACGGGAAGGCGGCTGAGGTGGTTTTGCCACGGCGGTTGGCGGCACCAGTTTTTGTACCGACATTACTTCAACCCGCTTAACTGTAGGTGTAATTTTTGCTACCTTGTTAACCGTTTTTGGTGGCGAAATGACATCAGTTTTTAAAATAGCGGGTTTTACTACCGGTTTTTGTATTGCTTTCGGTAATGGATTATTAGCCACTGACTCTTTTACTACGTCCGGCTCTTCTTCGACAATGCCGGTATCTAAAACGGAGGGGGAATTGCTTGATCCATTATTACTTGCTGGCCGATCAAAGGCTTGTTCTTGTTCCTCTTCGCTGGGAGCTTCGGCCTCCAGTTCATCCATAGATAATACATTAGGATCTGCACCTTCCTCTGGTTTTGAGTCTTCCAAAGTGATTGCCTCGGGTTCATTAGCAGACGAACTATCGGGCAGTTTTTTTGCTGGCTCCTCAACAGTAACAGTCGACTCAGCAGGAATAACCAACTCACTGACCATCTGACCACTGTTATCAACAGGATCATCAAATAACATGGGAATAAAAATGGCCGCCAAGGCGGTGACCACTACGGCGCCAATCAACCGTTGTCTTAATTCTTGATTCATTTTGTCAAACCACCTTTCTTAAATTCATTCAAACCATCGGAAACCAAAAAGAAAGAGCCAAAAACCAGTAACAAATCATCTGGTTCTGCTTGGCTTTTTGCTGCAGTAAAAGCATCGGCAAAATCCGTATAGCCAAAAGACACATTGGACATTTCACTGTGTATAAAAATATCACGCATGGCGGTTTCACTCGTTGCTCGCGCATTAGTCAGAGGCGCAAAAAACCACTGATAAACCATAGGCTTCATGATGTCGAGCACACCCTTTATATCCTTGTCTTTCATCATTGAAAAAATCGCGTGTATACGTTTACCGGGAAAATAGCTACCCAAATACTCTGCCAGGGTTTTAACTGCTTCGGGATTATGTCCGACATCAAGCAATATAGGAACAACCTCTCCCTCAATCAGTTGAAAGCGACCGGTCAATTCAACTGTTTCTAACCCTAATCGAATCGCCGATTCGCTCACCGACAAACGTTCGGCTAACTGATCTATCGCCAAAAGAGCACAAGCTGCATTACGGTATTGATGCTCTCCTTTTAAAGCAGGCATTGGTAAATTTTTGATATGTCTATTATTTGCAAACCAGTCCCATGTCGACAAATGTTTTGTGTAACCAAAATTCCTACCGATACAATAAAGCTGCGCATTTTTTTCGACGGCAGTCTGTATCAATGAGTCGGGCGGTTCTGGGTCGCCAACAATAGCGGGTCTTCCTGCTCTAATAATACCTGCTTTTTCACGACCGATAGCATCACGGGTGTCACCTAGCCAATACACATGGTCAATCCCGATACTACTAATGAGTGCAATATCAGGCTCTACAATGTTAACGACATCAAGGCGTCCACCCAAGCCGACTTCAAGCAACTGGATATCCAGCTCAGATCGCCAGAATATATCAAGAGCCGCCAATGTGCCAAACTCAAAATAGCTTAAGGAATGATTGGCACGTACCGATTCTATTCTTGCAAACGCATCACAAATCAGCGCATCCGACACCGGTTGACCGTCAATTTTTATGCGTTCATTATATTTTAAGATATGCGGCGAAGTATAAGCACCTACGCGATAACCTTGTGCTTTATAAATCGCCTCAAGATAGGCGACGCAAGAACCTTTGCCGTTAGTTCCGGCAACGGTGATGGTCAACGGCTTTATGTGGTTAGGGTTAAGCGCTGCAAAGACCTGATCTGCTCGCTCTAACCCCAAATCTATTGCTAAGGGATGAAAGCCTTCTTGCCAACTCAGCCAGCCCTGTAAGGTATCAAAATGCATTATAGCAGACGCTAAACCCTAGTCAGACTGCGGTGCCGCTGTCTTCAACGACCACTGACTCTGCTTCGACCGGCACTGTACAGGCTAGCTTGCCAGCCATCAGCATAGCAAGGATACTGGCTATTTTATCGCGCATTTGTCGTCTATCAATAATCATATCGATAGCACCATGTTCCTGAAGAAATTCACTACGCTGAAAACCTTCGGGCAGTTTTTCGCGCACTGTTTGTTCAATAACACGAGGTCCGGCAAAGCCTATCAGTGCGTTAGGTTCTGCAACATTAATATCGCCCAACATCGCCAAACTGGCAGAAACCCCACCCATAGTAGGATCAGTCATAAAAGAAATATACGGAATACCTGCCTCGGATAATCGCGTTAATGCCGCGCTAGTCTTCGCCATTTGGAATAGAGAAAATAATGACTCCTGCATCCTAGCGCCACCACTGGAGGTAAATACGATAAACGGCACATCCAATTCTAAGCTTTTATTGATACCTCTGACAAAGCGCTCACCAACAACAGAGCCCATAGACCCGCCCATAAAATTAAAGTCAAAAGCGGCGACAACGATACTTTGATCTTTCAATCGACCTTTCATGACCACAAGCGCATCAGTTTCTTTAGTCTGTTTTTGCGCAATAGTAATCCGCTCCTTATATTTTTTAACATCCTTAAATTTTAGTGGATCAACGGGCTTAATTGTTTTGCCAATTTCTTCACGCTCACCTTCATCCAAAAACATGTCCAGTCGCACGCGTGCTGAAATGCGCATGTGATGTTCACATTTTGGACAAACGCTGTAATTTTTTTCCAATTCAGAATTGTAAAGAATAGCATTGCAGCTAGGACATTTACTCCACAAACCTTCGGGTACGGTACTTTTTTTAACCGAAGATTCTGTGCGAATAGTTGAAGGACGTAGTTTTTCGAACCAACTCATTGTCATACGCTCCGCTCATCCATCGCTTGACGCATGGATGTCAATAAATCACAGATTTCATATTTAGCGCGGTCTAAATCATCTAAATTAGCTTCGATTTTACTGATCAAAGCACTGCCGACCACCACGCCATCACCCAGTCCTGAAACTATTTTTGCAGTTTCCGCATCTTTGACACCAAAACCAATGCCAATAGGTAAACCAGTATGCGCTCTGATTTGCTTGAGCTTGGTTTCTACATCATCAGTATTCAAATGACCCGCGCCCGTCACGCCCTTCAACGACACATAATAAATGTAGCCGCTACCAATCTCGTCCATTTTTATAATGCGTTCGTCGCTACTATTGGGCGCGAGTAAAAAAATTGAGTCAATATCGCGAGCCTTTAGCAATTCACGACATTCCTGACCTTCTTCGGGCGGCAAATCAACCGTTAAAACACCGTCAATTTCAGCGCGTTGCGCAGCATTAGCAAAATCTTCATAGCCCATCGCTTCAATAGGATTTAGATACCCCATCAATACCAAAGGGGTATGCTGGTTAGTTTTACGAAATTCCATAGCAATTGCTAAGGTGCGCTTTAGGCTCATTTTATGCGCCAATGCACGCTCACTGGCGCGCTGGATAACTGGGCCGTCAGCCATTGGATCAGAAAAGGGAATACCCAGCTCAATCACATCAACACCGGCTTCAACCATCGCATGCAGCATCGGAACGGTAAATTCAGGATTTGGATCGCCTGCAGTAATAAAAGGTATTAATGCTTTCCGACCTGTTTTAGCAAGCTCTTCAAATGTAGTAGCTAATCGACTCACAGCTCTATTCCCTCACGTTTTGCCATTGTTTGCATATCTTTGTCACCGCGACCGGACAAATTGACGATGATGATTTCATCCTTGCCCATCATGGGTGCCAACTTCATTGTGTAAGCCATCGCATGGCTAGATTCCAGCGCCGGAATAATACCTTCCATACGCGTCAGCGCATAAAAACCATCCAAAGCTTCATTATCGGTAATATTTACATACTGGGCACGCCCAGTATCTTTCAGCCAAGCATGTTCAGGACCTACGCCTGGGTAATCAAGACCAGCTGAAATCGAATGGGTCTCGATAATTTCACCGTCGTCATCAGCCATTAAATAAGTACGATTACCGTGTAATACTCCCGGACGCCCTGCGCACAATGGCGCTGAATGTCGCCCCGTTTCAACACCGTCACCCGCCGCTTCAACACCAATCAGTTTTACTGAGCTGTCATTAAGAAACGGATAAAACAAACCCATGGCATTAGAGCCACCGCCGACGCAAGCCAGCAAGGCATCCGGCAAACGTCCGGTTGCGGCTAGACATTGCTGCTTGGCTTCACGACCAATAATCGACTGAAAATCCCTAACCATTGCAGGATAAGGATGCGGGCCTGCAACTGTGCCAATGATATAAAAGGTGTTATCGACATTGGTCACCCAATCGCGCAAAGCTTCGTTTAACGCATCTTTCAAAGTTTTAGAGCCAGATTCAACGGCGACAACCGTGGCTCCCAGCAGTTTCATACGATAAACATTCAACGACTGACGGGCAACATCAACTGCCCCCATGTAAACCACGCACTCCAAACCCAATCGAGCAGCTACGGTTGCAGTCGCAACACCATGTTGACCCGCACCCGTTTCAGCGATAATACGCGTCTTGCCCATACGTTTGGCTAACAATGCTTGTCCGACAGTGTTATTTATTTTATGAGAGCCGGTATGATTGAGATCTTCGCGTTTTAAATAAATCTGCGCCCCACCCAACTCACGACTCCAACGTTCGGCATAATACAAAGGTGATGGCCTGCCAACATAATATTGCAAATCGGCATCCAGTTCTGCGATAAATTCAGGATCATGCAAATACTGTTGATAAGCGGCATTCAGCTCCTGAATGGCCGGCATCAGGGTTTCAGCGACAAACATTCCCCCATAAGGGCCAAAATGACCCCGCTCATCGGGCATATTATATTTTTCTGTCATGTTGTGTTGTCCAAACTCATGCTATTTAAATGAAAAAATGGCCTCCAAAAAGGCAGCCATTTTTGCGGTATCTTTAATACCTTTTTCTATTTCTACGCCACTGCTAACATCCAGCGCATAAGGTCTGACTGCCTCAACGGCGGCGCTTGCATTAGTTACATCAAGTCCACCCGCTAATACAATCGGCAAAGCACATTCTTTAGGAATTAACGCCCAATCAAACCGATGACCAGTACCACCTTTTGCATCAGCATGATAAGCATCCAGCAACAAAGCGGCTGCATCATGATACGCCTGAGCCACTACAGAAATATCAATGCCGTCCTGCATTCTTACTGCTTTCATATAGCGTTTACCATACAAGCGACAGGCTGCTGGTGATTCATCACCATGAAATTGAAGACAATCTACAGCGACTCGTTCCAACACCTCGCGTATTCGCGCTTCCTCTTCATCAACAAATAACGCGACGACGGTGATAAATGTCGGCAATGCATTGACTATTTTAATCGCCTGCTCGATTTCAACATGCCGTGGACTCGGCGGATAAAACACCAAGCCTATTGCATCAACCCCCAAATAAGCCGCAGCAACAGCATCATCAACACGAGTAAAGCCGCAAATTTTAACTCGAGTACGCATAAAGCGATAGGCTCACTGAGATTAATTGAAAAAGTTCGCTAGCATAACATAAAGGTAAAAATGGCGCATTGACAGCCAAAATACATTGATGGCGGCTAAAAAACGCATCAGAACTTAACACCAAAGTAGAACCCTGAGCGCATACCGCCAGCACAGGCATTTTTTATATCTATAATTTTGCTATTTGTTGAGCACGTTGAATTTTATTTTCTGGAAGTTACAAATAATTAACTTTTGGATTGCCTTTAGAAGAAATTAGCTCACCAATAGAAAAAACTGTTTCACCTGAAGCCATAAGTATCTCTTTTGTTATAGCTTCGTCTTCAGGCTTTACACAGACAATCATGCCAATCCCGCAATTAAAAGTGGTGAGCATATCTGCCTGAGAGACGTTACCTTGTTCCTGCAACCACTCAAAAATAGAGGGTATAGACCAACTTGAGAGGTCAATAGCCGCATCAATACCCGCCGGTAAAACTCGGGGTAAATTTTCGGTTAAACCGCCACCGGTAATATGAGCCAACGCATGTACAGGCACCTTATCGAGCAAGGCCAGTAAAGATTTAACGTAGATTCTGGTTGGCTCCAACAGCACTTCACCCAAGGTCTTACCATCAAAAGTATCTGAAAGCGCCGCGCCACTATTCATTATTATTTTCCTGATCAATGAATAACCATTTGAATGTGGACCAGAAGACGCTATACCGATCAATTTATCACCCACATTAACGCGGTTACCATCCAACACTTTAGCTTTTTCAACAATTCCGACACAAAACCCGGCAAGATCATATTCACCATCAGCATACATACCCGGCATTTCTGCAGTTTCTCCACCCACTAACGCCGCACCCGCCAATTCACACCCTTTGCCTATGCCTTCAATAACCGCAGCCGCCGTTTCAACATCCAGCTTGCCGGTAGCAAAATAATCCAGAAAGAATAACGGTTCCGCCCCCTGCACGATAATATCATTGACACACATTGCAACCAGATCGATGCCCACCGTGTTATGGCTGTTTAATTCGATAGCCAGCTTTAATTTTGTGCCCACACCATCCGTTCCTGACACCAACACGGGATTTTGATAACGCTCCAATGGTAATTCGAACAGAGAACCGAAACCACCCAAGCCAGCCATTACACCTGGCGTTCTTGTTCGGGCGGCAATAGGCTTGATCCGCTCAACAAGTTCGTTACCTGCTGCAATATCAACGCCGGCACTTTTATAATTCAGGCTTTCTTGGTTTTTTGCGCTCAATGTCGTGTCTCCCTAGGGTTAAAAGGCGATATTGTACAAGACATCATCAACTTTGTGTGCAGTGATACCAAAGACTTACACCGATAATTCCATAATAAAATACTGGGGATTTAGTTGAATTTGATAAAAAAAATAATTAAAGTGGCACTTGGTGTAAAAAAAATACCAAAATAACACCACTACTTAACTGAGGAGTTAATGATGAAAATAACAAAGCTATTAAAATCGGCATTACTGCTTGCTGCCATTTTAGGCAATGCTAGCGCAGTTGCGTACAGCCCTGAAGAAAGTGAAGCGACTTGCAAGAAACCACGTTTCACGGATTTTAATCTGACGACTTATAACGCTACCGAAAATATTGAGGTTGCGCCTGAATCAGAATTTTATTTCAAAGTATCGCCGTGGGTAGATCCCACTACTATTAAATTAAATGCAAAAAATCAGCCGCTGGATTTTACAGTAGAAACTAACAATAGCTTTCATAAGGTCAAAGCCAAGTTACCAGCCGCGTTTACAGGCTTATTTGTCAGAATAAACACCAGTGCTAAAGCGGTATTAGGATGTGATGACCAAGCAGGCTGGCTGGTTAAAGTAGCAAAGCAATAAAAAAAAGAGCAGGGATAGAGTCGATAGACTCTTCCCTATCCTGAACAAATTCAAAAAACGGTATCAATTACCTTTCAAACCCAATACATCCTGCATATCATAAAGTCCATTCCGCTTATCCTGTAACCATATCGCCGCCCTTACCGCACCATTTGCAAACGTCATTCGGCTAGTTGCTTTATGAGTAATTTCCACTATTTCACCTTCATCAGCAAACATAACCGTGTGTTCGCCGATGATATCCCCTGCCCTAATAGTCGAGAAACCAATAGTTTTTCTATCACGTTCGCCGGTATAGCCCTCTCTTCCATAAACAGCACACTCTTTTAAGTTTCTACCTAGAGCATCAGCAATAACTTCCCCCATACGTAACGCTGTACCCGAAGGTGCATCAACTTTATGCCGATGATGCGCTTCTACTATTTCAATATCAGTGTAGTCACCCATGACTTTAGCAGCCATTTCCAATAACTTAAGTGACAAATTGACCCCTACACTCATATTGGGAGCAAGCACTATTGGAATATCCTTAGCGGCTTTTGTAAGCACCATCTTTTGAGCATCACTGTAGCCTGTTGTACCAATAACAAGTTTTTTACCCGCCTTAGTGCATTGTTCAATAAATGCCATTGAGGTGTCAGGACGGGTAAAATCAATTAGCACGTCAAACTGATTAATAACGCTGACTAAATCACCTACTACATTAATTCCCAACGCACTAATACCGGCTAATTCTCCAACGTCTTTGCCTACCGCTTCACTTTGAGGGCGTGATATTGCAGCCGCAAAAACGGCGTTATCTGCTGATACTATCGCTTTAATCAGATTTAATCCCATCCGACCGGACGCGCCGGCTACAGCAATACGTATCATAACTAACTCGTTAATTTATCAAAAAAATTCTTCATCCCAGCCGTCCAGGAATGTTCCTGTGGACTGTGATGCTTGCCACCACCGGTTATTGATTCACCTAATTTTTCAATCAAGGCTTTTTGTTCCTTAGTTAATTGAACTGGCGTTTCAATTTGTACTTTACATAACAAATCTCCAACAGGTCCTCCTCTAACCGGTTTGACACCTTTACCTCGTAACCTAAATAATTTTCCAGTTTGCGTTTCAGCCGGTATTTTCAAAACAACCTTACCATCTAAAGTAGGCACCTGTAGCTCCCCCCCGAGACACGCGGTTGGAAAACTGATAGGCACTTCGCAATATAAATTTGCACCATCGCGGGTAAAAATCTCATGATCCTTGACCCGAATTTCAACATAAAGATCTCCCGCCGGCCCACCACGCTCACCAGCTTCACCTTCACCAGCCAGTCTTATACGATCCCCGGTATCAACACCTGCAGGAATTTTTGCTGATAACGTTTTGGTTTCCTGAACGCGCCCTTGACCATGACATTTCCCGCAAGGATCTTTAATCTGTTTACCACTGCCACGACACGTTGGGCAGGTTTGTTGTACTGAAAAAAAGCCTTGCTGCATCCTAACTTGACCGTGACCATGACAAGTTGAGCAAATAATAGGATTTGAGCCTTTTTTAGCGCCCGAACCATTACATTCATCACAAGCGACTAATACCGGAACACGAATCTTAGCTTCGGTGCCAGCGACTGCCTCTTCCAGCGATAATTCCAAGTTATAGCGCAAATCTGAACCACGCTGAACACCACCGCGCTGCCTTCCCGCGCCAAAAATATCGCCAAACACATCACCAAAGATATCACTAAATCCTTCACCGCCAGCACCACCCGGTCGCCCGCCCATAGACGAATCCACACCGGCATGACCAAACTGATCATAAGCCGAGCGTTTTTTAGGATCGGATAAAATTTCATAAGCTTCTTTAATTTGCTTGAATTTAACTTCAGCAGCTTCAGGATTGTCAGCATTTCTATCAGGATGATATTTCATTGCCAAACTGCGGTATTTTTTCTTTATTTCAGCATCACTGGCATTGCGCTCAACACCGAGAACCTTATAAAAATCTTCTTTTTCTGCCATGGTTTGTTATTGACTCTATATTTTAAGTGTTTGGTAATTATTCTTGAATTTAGCTTTAAATTCCACTTGGTTTATTATTGACCTAAAATTCAACTTCAGAATTAAACAGCAGGAAAGAATTTGGTTAAAAGCTGTTGTTCAGTATAAGGGCATGTTGTTGGGAATAACGACAAAGGTAATTCAGTTTCTTCAGCTGCCAAGTCAATAGCGTCTGGATAAGCTTTTGCGATTGCTTCCGCTATATAAGACTTTAAGCTGGGCTCATTTTTTAACAAGTATTCGATTTTTTTTCGTTGCTCGATTATCGAAAAACGCCAGCTATTACTTCGCATTTCAGTTTGATACTGCCATTTTAATAAATGAGCCATCAGGATAATAAAACGGCTAACTAATTCCCGCTTATCCCGTTTTCCCATACCCTCTAATTCCTCTATTAAATTATCAATGTCAAGGTCGCTAAACTTTGATTCTTTTAATAATGTAATGTGATGTTGAATCCATGAATGGAAATCTTGTTCATACAGTGCCTTAACGTTCATAACCGAAGACCTAATAAAACTGATTTACTCAAAATTACAAACTAAAAAAGAGGCTTAAGCCTCTTGTCTATCTCTTTCGCGTATTTCTGCTTTTGAATATATCCTTACTTTAAACCCGCCCATGTAACGTTTTTAAGCGTTACATGGGGAAGGTATCGAGCTTTACTAAAACGAGTATGTCCTTTAAAAATAAACCCTACAGCCTTTTATTTCTTGTCATCGTCTTTAACTTCTTCAAACTCGGCATCAACCACACCATCTTCAGCAGCAGCATGGGCTGATGAACCGCTAGCATGAGCATGCCCGCCTTCTTCAGACGCATCTTTTTGAGCATAAACACGCTCTGCCAATTTACCTGACAATTCGGTAAGATCGTTAGTTTTAGCTTCTATTTCAGCTTTATCATCGCTTTTAACCGCGTCTTTAAGCGCATTAATCGCGTGCTCAATGCTGGTTTTTTCATCAGAACCAACCTGATCACCCAACTCCTTCAAGGATTTTTCGGTCGCATGAATCATGCTATCCGCATGATTGCGGGCATGAACTAATTCAGTCAATTTACGATCCTCGTCCGCATGAGCTTCTGCATCTTTAATCATACGCTGTACTTCTTCATCCGATAAACCACTAGACGCTTTAATCACAATCGACTGCTTTTTACCGGTCGCTTTGTCTTTAGCCGATACATTTAGAATACCGTTAGCATCAATATCGAAAGCGACTTCAATTTGCGGAATACCACGCGGTGCAGGCGGGATATCAGCTAAATCAAAACGACCCAGTGATTTATTCGCGGAAGCTTTCTCACGCTCGCCCTGCAACACATGTACGGTTACTGCAGTTTGGTTATCATCTGCCGTAGAGAAAACCTGTGACGCATTGGTTGGAATGGTCGTATTTTTCTCAATCAGTTTAGTCAGTACACCACCCATCGTTTCAATGCCCAGCGATAAGGGAATAACATCCAGCAATAAAACATCTTTGACTTCGCCGCCTAAGACACCGGCCTGAATCGCCGCCCCTAAGGCAACGGCTTCATCTGGGTTAACATCTTTACGGGGTTCCTGACCAAAGATGCTTTTAACCATCTCCTGTACTTTCGGCATACGGGTTTGACCACCGACCAGAATCACATCATTGATTTCTTTTGCTGATAACCCAGCATCTTTCAAGGCCATTTCGCAAGGACCTTTAGTGCGATTAATCAACTCTTCAACCAACGATTCCAGTTTAGCACGCGTCAATTTAACATTTAAATGCTTAGGACCTGTCGCATCAGCAGTAATATAAGGTAAGTTGACATCGGTTTGCTGGCTTGATGACAATTCAATTTTGGCTTTTTCTGCGGCCTCTTTTAAACGTTGCAAGGCCAATGGGTCATTATGCACATCAACGCCACTTTCTTTTTTAAATTCGCTGGCCAAATATTCAATAACACGCGAGTCAAAATCTTCACCACCCAAAAAGGTGTCGCCATTGGTTGATAACACTTCAAACTGGTGTTCGCCATCGATTTCGGCAATCTCAATAATGGAAATATCGAAAGTACCGCCCCCTAAATCATAAACCGCAATTTTGGTGTCGCCTTTAGGCTTATCCATGCCAAACGCCAATGCTGACGCTGTTGGCTCGTTGATAATCCGTTTAACTTCTAAACCTGCAATACGACCCGCATCTTTAGTTGCTTGACGTTGTGAGTCGTTGAAATAGGCAGGTACGGTAATTACAGCTTCCGTTACGGTTTCACCCAGATAAGCTTCCGCATCTTTTTTCAGCTTCATTAATACGCGTGCTGAAATTTCCGGTGCAGCCATTTTTTTGCCATGCACTTCAACCCAAGCATCACCATTTTCTGCTTCAACAATTTGATAGGGCACCATCTTGATGTCTTTTTGTACGACATCATCTTTAAACCGGCGACCAATCAAACGCTTAATAGCAAATAATGTATTCTTAGGATTGGTAACTGCCTGACGTTTTGCCGACTGCCCCACCAATACTTCATCATCACTGCTAAACGCAATAATAGAAGGCGTAGTACGTGCGCCTTCACTGTTCTCAATCACTCTCGCCACACCATTTTCCAGTACAGCAACACACGAGTTTGTAGTTCCTAAATCTATCCCAATTATTTTAGCCATTGAATTCTCCAGACTTGACAATTAAAAAATGTAAATGTGTGACCCGATATAAGGTCTTTTTTTTTGATTTCAAGCTTAATTTCAAGCCTGGGTGTCAATATGCGCTTTCGCAACAACAACCATTGCAGGACGTAGTAGGCGCCCGTTGAGTACGTAGCCTTTTTGAAATACGTTAACTACAGTGTTAGGTTCAGCACCTTCAATTTCCTGCATTACCATTGCTTGGTGATGTTCAGCATTAAATGGCTGCCCCAATGGATCAAGCGCAACAATGTTAAATTTTGCAAAAGCAGACTCAAATTGCTTAATGGTTAATTCACTACCCTCCCTGAATTTTTTTACCTCCGCGCTATCCCCAGCCGTAGCTTGCAAGCCCAACACCAAGCTATCCATAACCGGCAACAGCTCCTTAGCAAAACTGGTTAAAGCGAATTTATGAGCATCTTCCAAATCTTTTTGGGTGCGTTTTTTTAAATTTTCCATTTCCGCATGTATGCGTAAAGCCTTGTCCCAGTTTTCCTGGGCTTTTTCCTTGGCTTCCTGCAATTCCTGCTTAAGCTCATCAAGCGTATATTCATGCTCACCTAATTCGGTGTGCGCTTGCTCTTCTTCATTATTAACTGTTTCAACGGGTTCACTTTCAACCTGTGCTTCAGCTGTTTCCTGCTCAGTACTCATTACTCTATACCTTAGAAGTTAGTTAAGTCCCCTAAAATGGGGGTGCAGATTTTGGATTCAAGGCTGCACCTAATAATTTTGCCGTAATGTCGACAAAAGGAATGATTTTTTCATAAGCCATGCGTGTCGGTCCGATAACACCAAGCACGCCAACCACTTGATCACTGACCGAATAGGCAGAAGTAACCAAGCTGCAATGATCAAATGCCTGATATCCAGATTCTTCGCCAATAAATATCTGCACACCATCCGCTTTCATACACTGATCCAGCAAATGAATAACGCCTTGTTTCTGGTTAAACGCTTCAAATAACGTTTTTAAATGATCCCTGTCTGCCAACTCAGAAAACCCCATTAAGTTAGTTTCACCTGTCAGCACATAATCATCTTTAATATCGTCCTGTTCAAAAGTCAGTTGAGCCATTCTTATCGCATCAAACATGCCCTGATTGATATGCGCCTGATCATCCTGCAATTCTTTTAAAACGGCTTCCCGAATCGAATCAATACTCCGTCCGCAATATATGGCATTAAGATAGTTGGCTGCCTGCTGTAATTCTGCGGTACTGAATGCTTTTGCGGTATGAATGATTTTGTTATGAACTTCCTGCTCATTGGTAACAAATATAACTAAAACTCGACTATGAGATAACTGAAGAAACTCAATATGCCGCAAGCAGACAATTTCTCTCCGAGGCAACGTAACCACGCCTGCCATCTGCGTTAAATCAGCAAGTAATTTTGAGGCAACGCCAACAGCATCCCCAGCATCTTGCTGAGTAGATAAGCCTTGATGTAATCGTGTTAATTCCTCTGAATTTAACGGCTTGACTGTCAATAGACTATCAACAAACAAACGATAACCGCTAACAGTAGGCACGCGTCCCGCCGAGGTATGGGGCGAATGCACCAAACCCAGCGCTTCGAGATCAGCCATCACATTACGGATAGTGGCAGGACTCAGCTTTAAATCTGAGTCTTTGGATAATGAACGTGAGCCTATCGGTTGACCATCACTGATATAACGCTCGACCAATGTTTTCAATAACTGTAGCGAACGCTCATTTAACTGTTGAGTATTGTGACTCACCTTCACCTCTACAAAAACAAAATCAGCACTCAAGCAAAGGGAGTGCTAGCCGTGAAAAATATCAGCTCACAGGAAGGTTGTCAATAAAGGCTATTCAGGGCAAACGCATTAAAAGCACTTTAAAAACGTCTGATTAATCAGGTTTTTATTTTCATCCCAAACACAAATCGTAAAAACACCTGTGATCAAGTGTGTA
>CANNKH010000032.1 GCA_947504985.1 Methylococcaceae bacterium
AAGTACTGGAACCTATTGAATTACGTGCAGAATTTCGTGAAATAGCGAAAACATTAAATAAAATGTACAGAAAATCATAAAGGACGTAGTTTGTCGCTTATCTGTGGATAATAAATCGCGTATTAGGTAATTTTGGTAGCACATACGCTTACATGCTCGGGAGCTGTACGTGGGGGCATCCATGATAGTTAGGCTCAAAAGGAAGGCAAATGAAAATCCAAGATAAAGATTTCTACTACGGTGTAGCGTTGGCACAAATAGCTGACTACCCAACCTTCACATCCATAAACAGAGTTACTGAAAAAGACGGGTTATACCAGATAAATGACGACATCAGGATTCTTATAAAATATTCAACAGCAGATAATGGCGAATGGCGCTTCACGTTTCGTAAAGATGACTTTGAAGAGTTACATTATTATGAATGTTTTATTGTATTGATATGCTCCGGAAATACAATTTGTCTGCTATCACATGAAGACATAAATGAAATATTAGACACCAACATTGACGCATCTCAGTGGGTTAGCGTTACTTATCCTGACAAAGGGCAAATGAGAGTAAATGGCTCATTAGGGCCTTTATCGCATACGGTTGCACACAATGCATTTCCCAGAGAAATCTTGGGAACGGTCATAAAAAAACAGGAGGAAATCTCCTGGCCACCATTTTCTAAGCTTAATTTTTACTGGCAGCCTCCAAGTTTAATATTTTCTTCTGAGGATAGAAGGTTAGACTTAGTAGACGACCTAGATAGAGTGTTAGGTTTATTCGATCTGTTAGATAGTGTAACTTCAGAAAAAGACGTAACCGTTTATTTCGGATTAACAACTATTAGTCACATTTGGGATGCCTGGACTGATGTGAATCTGGAAAAAATTGAAAATCATATTAAGTATGACCTTGAATTTGATGGCTTCAATGTTGAAATTGAACGCATTACGGATGTGATTTGTCCTCAAACTAAAAAACAAGATATACCATGCAATACCGAATTTTTATGGAAATTAAAAATTTCTGCTTTAAATGAGGAAGAGGACCTCGAAATAGACGTAGAACCAGAAATAGGATGTGTAACAAAAAGATTCCCAAAGTTGGTTGTTTCAAATGGCGAACCTGTTTGCTCGTAATTATTCAGACCCTACACCAAAAAATAACCAAGATTCCAAAAAAAGTTGTACCTTATTGCGCATGAAATTAAGTGACTATGACTTGCTCCAACTGACAGAAAAAGAATTGCTGGAATTGCCGGAGGAAGTCCTACGGCGTTTATCTATCAAATTATTAACCGATTTAAAAGAAGCGCGGGAACGCTTGAAACAAACCTCGCGAAATAGTTCACGCCCACCGAGTACCGATAAACCGTGGGACACGGTTGGTCCGGATGAGCAAGAAGACAGTCAGCAACAAGACGAGCCTGATCAGGCGAATAAAAAACCGACGAACCACGATGATGCGCTTGAGCTGGTTAAAAAGGAGACGGGGCAGTCGGATGCACAACGTGGCGAAAATAAACGCAAGGCCGGTAAACAACCCGGTGCGGCGGGTTACGGGCGCGAACAAAAAATAGCGATTACCTCGAAGGAAACGCATTACCCGAGGGCTTGCGCACGGTGCGATCGTGCATTAAAAATAGACTCAGCCAAAGCCTATACGGCCTTTGAAACGGTTGATGTGGAATGGGCTGACCCGGAAAAGCCCGGTCTCCACCTGATAAATACCCAGCATATTTATTACGAAATCGACTGTGATTGCGGACATTGCACCCGGCAAGCGCCTCACCGCCAAGTATCACACGTCTTAACACCGGCTATTACGCTCTGTGAATGGCGCTTGGTCGGTCCGGGTTTGGCGGCTCTGATTGTTTGCCTGGCGTATCGGATGCGTTTATCGCGTGTGCGTATACAAGAGTTTTTACTGGATTGGCTGGGCTTGCAACTCAGCGTGGGAACCCTCAATGCCGCGCTACATGAAAGTGGGGCGGCGGTACTGCCTGTTGAAGACGAATTACTGGAAGCTATACAAAACAGCCGTTTGTTGAATATCGACGAAACCTCCTGGCCGGAATTGCACGAACATCTTTGGCTATGGGTCTTCTGCGGCCAAGGTGTGGTTGCTTACTGGATCGCCACCCGTGGTTCGGAATTACTGGATAATGTAGTAGGTGGTGCTTATCAGGGATGGCTCATGACTGACGGTTGGGGAGTCTACCGTCATTATCTTCAACGCCTACGCTGTTGGGCTCACCTGATTCGCAAAGCGACGGGATTAAAAGAGAGCCTGGATTCAACCGCGCAAGTGTTTGGCATACAAACACTGACGTTGTTAAACAGGTTGATCGAAGCGGTATACGCGGCCAGGGAAGCACCGCCGGATCAGGCATTAACGAGGCTATACCAGCAAGAGCTTTCCGATTACCGGCGTTCATGTGAATCAATGAGTACATGCGCGCATGTAAAAACGCGCGAATTAGCGAGGGAAATGCTCAACGACTGGGAGGCTGTCTTTCAGGTCTTAGCTCATCCGCATTTACCGCTAACCAACAACGAGGCTGAACGGGCGTTGCGCCATTGGGTGATTTTACGGAGCATATGTCATGGTACGCGAACTGAAGAGGGCACGAGGATTTTTGCAATGCTCATTAGTGTCATTGAAACTTGTCGCGTGCGGCAGCAATCACCTTGGATTTACTTAGCGGCGGTGATTCGCCTGCGGCGCTCCGGGTTTCCCCTCCCTAAACTCCCGGTCGATTTAAAACAAGGGGTCTGAATAATTACGTTTGCTCTATAGAAATTGATGTTGATTATCTGTCTCAAGAAGAAAAATACCAAGATGGAGGGTGGGAAGATTTAATAAAAGAAATAACTGCAAAATGGGTCAAAGAAAATTCATATATTGGCATAGGTACAATATGGGCATGGGGAAGTCAAAGTGTTAACTTTCATCATCAAAGTTACTCTATGTTTTACGCAGTGCTAGGGATGCCAAAAAAATTCAGAAAATATTTGAGTGCAGAAATAAAAATTCTAGGGAAACATGTACGTCCACATTCAGACGATGTAATTCCGAACGCTGAAGATGGATGGGATGCAAGGTGTCATATAGAAGATGGCAGGGCTTGGGGAATACTCGATGCAGCATCATGGAAAGAAATCAAATCTTAACAAGTTTGGTAACTAGGTATTATAAAAGATATACGGATCATAGCATATGTAGAATTTATTTTTAATACTATTAAGTTATTGTACATGCACGATATATCAATAGTCTTTCAGGTAATTATGTAATTATTAAGATAGCCAATATAGGTAGCACTAAAATGTGTGGATATTGTATAGAAAATAGCATGGTTTTTGATTTCGTTAATGAAGATAGCTCAATACTCGTAAAATAACAAACTCCTAAAGGATAGAATATGATTAAATACGACTCTGAATTTGATACTAATGATAGATTTCCTTCTTATTTAGCAGGGCTTATATTGCCCACTTCGATACCATCATACCATCTCGACTTACAATTCAATATATTAGGCATAGGCACCAGTGGATGTGAGATTATTCGCTACCTTAAGGATAACAATAAATATACCCAAAATGAGGATGTCACTTTTATTGCGATTCACAACAATGCAGATGAATTAAAGGAATCCAAAGCTGATAAAACTTTGCTGATTGCGGATGACCAACTCAAACTGGATGAACATCAACAACTAGAACTTGAGGCCAAAGAATATTTGCGTCAATGTATCAATGAACAGTTTGAAGAAGCTGATTTCCATTTCCTTTTTATGCTGACGAGTTGTATAGATCTTGAAACGAGTAAAATAACGACTTTTCTCGTTAAGTTGTTGGCTGAAAAAGTATCCGAAGGTAGAGGTTTATTTATTGCTATTATCAACGAGCCTAGTGCATCTGAAGGCCAGATGGAGCATGGCTATATAGAACTGCTATTTAAAACTTGTCATACTGTCATTGTAAACTCAACTCAACGAATTGAGAAACTTGTAAATCAGGCACAATATCCATTTAATAATTACCAAAGTCAATCGTTAGTCGCTAACTATCAGGTAATTAGAATGTTTATAAATGCTATGACGAAAAGGAGCATGATTAGTTGCGATTTTGGTATTTTTTGCAGAATTGTATCTCAAGAAGGTAAAACAAAAGGAAAAACTAATTTTGTTGTTGGTTACGGACAAGGGGATAAAAGGGCGCAAACGGCTATAGATCAAGCGATTTTTGATTTGCAACAGGAATGGGGGGACTTGAAAAATATAGATTTTTATCCATTAGTTATGATGAGCGCAACCGATCAAGGAATTAATGAGTATGATCTTGTTTCAAATACTCTTTATTCATATGTCTCTTCTGATGAATTTGCACCTGCTGTTTGGATGGATCTATCTTCTTCTATGGTAGATGATGTAATGGAAATTAGTGTGTTATTGATTAAGGACTCGCCTACATTTTAGATGCTGATGGATTAGAGTGTTTAGATCCTTCTAAATTTGTTCGGTGACAAACATTTTAGAAATTAAAGCAGTTCTTATTCGAAGAATGATTGAGGTTGCCTGATATAGGCAGCAGGTTGCTATCTGATTATCCTTTAATTTATCGAGAAACTATTATTATGCCCATTAAACAAGTACTCAGCCACGGACGTGTTCCCGTTAAAATTTGGACGGATGAAATCGAAGAACGTGCTCAGCAACAACTGAGCAATATCGCCACGCTGCCGTTTATCCATAAACACATTGCGGCGATGCCGGATGTGCATACGGGTATAGGTGCGACCATTGGCTCGGTAATCGCCTGTAACAAGGCTATTATCCCCGCAGCGGTTGGCGTCGACATCGGCTGCGGGATGATTGCTTGTCGCTTGTCGTTGACAGCTAATGATCTGGACGAAAAGCTAATAAAGAAAGTCTTCGATCAAATTAATCGCGATGTGCCGGTGGGACGCGACCAGCACAGACAAGAACGTGCCTTAGTGGCTCACGCCTTGCCCTTCGAGCAGCAACTGAAGGTAATGACTGAAAAACATCCGCAGCTGTTGAAATCCTTCGGTAAGTTTTCCAATTGGATCTACCAGATGGGTACATTGGGCGGTGGTAATCATTTTATCGAGCTGTGCCTTGATGAGATGCAACGGGTGTGGATTATGCTGCATTCCGGCAGTCGCGGTATCGGCAATGGAATAGGTAATTACTTTATCGAACTGGCCCGTAAGGATATGGAACGTTGGTTTATTCAGTTACCGGATCGTGATTTAGCCTATTTCCCAGAGGGCTGCGAGCATTTCAATGATTACATTGAAGCAGTGGATTGGGCGCAGCGTTATGCGTTTACCAATCGCCAAGCTATGTTGGCGTTAATTGTCGCAGCGTTACAGCGTCATCTGCCACCCTTCGAAATTACCACGGAAGCGGTCAACTGCCACCATAACTACGTGGCTCTTGAAAACCATTACGATGCCAATGTCTGGGTTACTCGCAAAGGTGCAATTCGTGCGAGGGCAGGAGATCTGGGGATTATTCCAGGCAGCATGGGTGCCAAATCTTATATTGTGCGCGGCAAAGGCAATCCCGAAAGTTTTAACTCCTGTGCCCACGGTGCGGGCCGAAAAATGAGCCGGACCGCCGCCGAGCATCAATTCACCACCGCCGATTTGATGCAGCAAACTCAGGGAGTGGTCTGTCGTAAAGACAAAGGCGTAATAGATGAAATTCCAGGAGCTTATAAAGACATTGATACCGTGATGGCCAATCAAGACGATCTGGTTGAGGTATTGCATACCCTGAAACAGGTTTTGTGTATCAAGGGTTAATGCATTTAAACACTCGGTTGCAGGCTATTGAAAGCAAAAACTGCTCAGTCTAATCTGGCACTTAATGAAAACAATCAAACCAATCACTACATAAGGAAGCCATTATGAAAAAACTAACACTCAACAACCTGGATCAATCAAAAATTGGCGGTTCATATGCTGCGTAATGAATGGAAATTTGACTATCCGGCCAGCAAAATAACGGAAGCAGCTGCTATCAAACTGCAATTCCATCAAGAACGCTTTGACTGGTGGAAAAATAAAAAAGAACAAGTGATCGCTCAAATTCGGGCGGAAGGACTTGAAATCGATGAAAACATCGCCCTCGAATATGTCTCACCTAAGAGTCGGGATTGGGAGCGTGGCGCTCAGGTGACGGTACGGGATGACTTGAGAAAAGACCTCGACGAGTGTCTGAAAAAGCTGGCCTATCATACCGGACTGATCAATGACTACGATGGCTGGCATCAGATATTGGTCGCTAATCCTGACGCTCTGCTGGGGTTGGATCATTCAGATTGGCTGTTTTTCTTTGGTCAGGCGAAATAACAGTCTAACGAAGGAGGGTAAAGTGAAGTTACTGATATTGCCCAGCTGTTTAACACGTTAAAGCATCTGTACAACTAGAGAGGCATAATCTATGCAGTTCGATGACCAATTAATCAAGCGGTTACGGGAGGCTCAGCATGTGGTGTTTTTTAGCGGTGCTGGTGCGTCAGCGGAAAGTGGTGTGCCAACGTTTCGGGATAGCCACAATAGTTTTTGGGTAGACTTTGATGCCGGCACTTTTGCCACCGCAAGCGGCTATTACGCTAATCCGGATCGTGTTTGGCAATGGTATGCAGAACAACGTCTGAAATTACGAGCTTTAACACCTAATCCGGCGCATCGAGTAATAGCTGCCTGGCAGAACAAGGCATCCAACGTTACCGTCATTACCCAAAACATCGACGGCTTTCATCAACGTGCTGGTAACCACAAGGTGATTGAACTGCACGGTAATATCGGAACATACAAATGCTTTGATCACGGCCACCCCGCTGAGCATGATGCCAACATCAGTGATGAGAAACCGCCACATTGTCAACAATGTGGCGGCCTGTTACGGCCTGATGTAGTCTGGTTTTCAGAAGAATTACCCGCAGAGGCCTTTACCCAAGCCAAACATTCCAGCGCTAACTGCGATGTATTTGTCAGCATCGGTTGTTCGTTGGAAGTGTATCCGGCTTCAACCTTGCCAATCAACGCTGCGCATGGTGGTGCTTATCTGGTTCAGGTTAATCCACATGCCACGCTCCTGGATGAAATTGCCGACTGTAATCTACGCGGTAAGGCGGGCGAGATAATGCCTTTGTTATGGCAAGCGGTTTGGCGGGAGCAGCTCCCATGAAATTTTCAATGTTAATGGTGACATAGTCCAAGTAAGCGACGATTTTGTAGCAAATGACTATATTACGACCCTCAATGTACGATGCAACAAAGACAAGAGAATCATAATGACACCCAAACAACGCGAAGTGTTGGCGAGTTTGCAAGAGCAAATTGGCAACCTGGAATCCTACATGGGTTATCTAAGGCATCGACTGCATGCATTACCAAAGTACTTTGAGTCAGTCTTAGACCAGGATAAAGGCGAATTCACCACAGAGGAAATCAACGAACTACTACGCTTTAATCATAGGCTGGCTGGGCTCGAACTGTACTTGTGCGATTTGAGCGCAAAAGAGCGTATACATTTGACTGACCGTGTCTCCGATACTAATGATCCTCTGGACGATTACGAGATTGATGCGACGCTCTATTTTACGCTACGCGAAGATGATCCCGAATTTGATGAAGACGAAGATAATTTTTTAGCCCAACGACAATTTAGTCTGAAGCATTTAGACAGGGAATGGGGCTTAGGGGATGGGCATGATCATCGCGAAACTATTCTCCATTTTCCAGGTGGTCTTAATGAAGTGTCTCATTGCTGGCTATTCCATGATCTTTATGATCACAGCTACTGCCTGAAGCAGCCTGCTTTAAACCTGCAAGACTGTTTGCGCGTTGGCTCAATCTGGGTGGATGTCGCCATTCGCCATCAAGCGACGCTAAATATTAAATCGGGTAAATGGCAACAATATTAGTATGTTGAAGAGCATATAATCTACAATCTCGTAGTTTGCTCATATCATTGATAAGGTTTAATTTTTTAAGCTTTATCACACTGGGCAAGTTATTTTCTTTTTTTGGCCGTTCTGGACACTAATTCAGCTCGCTTTAATGGGTTTTACAAGTCCCTCGGCAGAGTAAAGAGTTTATGCGACAGAACGGGACGTATTCAGTCGGTTAATGGACTGAAGATTTCCCGTAGTGCTATTTTATCTGGGTAATCTAAACGGTGCATGATATGGTTATTCCCTCAGATTAAAAGATGATTGATCAGCAATTCTCATTATGGAAACGTAAACAAAATCAAATAGATAAATCTTTGGTTTTTAAAATTCGAGTGCGATCTACCGCAATACTTGCAAAGTAACCGACAAGCCTAATTGGTAACAATATCAGCCCCTTGTTTTATAAGGCTTTGCGAAACCTGTTAAAAATAAAATTCCGTAGAATAAAAAACAATTTTGAAAATTAAATCTATAACACTTTGATTTAAATATATTTTTAATAATGAGAATTGCTGATGATTGATGAGTACCATCACTTAAAATTGGCTGCTCTGGCTACAAGATTTAACGACTGATGGATTGTTGCAACATAAATCAGTTATTTCACAGGAACCCCAACTATAGGGATATACCCATGACAGAAACGAGCCATTTTACAGCACTAGATAGCGGCATTGCAGTAATTCATTCCAATCAACTCGAAGCACTTCGTGATGTAGTTGAATACTGGCTAAAACAACATCCCTTATCACCGCTGGAAAACGATGTGTTTTTGGTGCAAAGCAATGGCATGGGGCAATGGTTGAAGCAAAGCCTGGCACAAAATAATGCTCTGGGTATCGCTGCGGCGATTGATATAAAATTGCCCTCGTTGTTCATCTGGAGCGTTTATCGTGCATTGGTTGAACAAATTCCCAAAGAACAACTATTGGCAAAAGCCCCGCTGACTTGGCGCTTATACCGTTTGTTGCCTGCGCTAATCACCCAACCCGAGTTTGAGACCCTGGCGACATTTTTGGGTGACGGTAAAAACAGCCGTAAACGCTATCAACTCGCGGAACAACTGGCCGATCTTTTTGACCAATATCAGGTTTATCGTTCGGATTGGCTTTCAGATTGGGCAGAGGGGGAAGATAGTTTGCGTAACCCACTCGGCAAGATGCTGGCTTTACCCGAACAGCAACGCTGGCAGGCCGCCTTGTGGCGGGCAGTGCTGGCCGATTTGGGCGATGAGGATAAGTCATCTGCAAGCCGCGCATCGGTGCATGCGCAATTCATGGCTAACATTGATGAGCAGGATCAACTTCCTGCAGGCATACCGCGCAGAATAATATTGTTTGGATTGTCATCTTTACCGCAGCAATCTCTTGAAGTGCTGGCTAAATTGGGTAAATTTTGTCAGATTGTATTGTTTGTCCATAACCCCTGCCAACATTACTGGGCAGACATTATTGAAGATAAAGAGTTGTTAAAAGCCGAACGACATCGTCAAACCTATAAACCAGGAATGACCGCCTCGTTGACCGAAGATGAACTGCATCTTCACGCGCAACCCTTACTCGCCGCCTGGGGCAAACAAGGGCGTGATTATATTCGTTTACTGGATCAGTTTGATGATGCCAAGACCTATGCAAACTGGCATTGGCCTGACAATAAAATCGACCTGTTTAAGGATTACGGAGAACCCGGCCAGCGCAGCCTGTTGCAACAACTACAACAATCGATATTGGATTTGGAGCCCATACCTGCCGATCCGGTTATCCTGGCTGAAACAGATCAATCTCTAGTGTTTCATGTTGCTCACAGTATGCAACGCGAAGTCGAAATTCTGCACGATCAGTTGTTAGACCGCTTTAATAAGGCGGCCCAAAGCAACATCCCATTGCATCCGCGCGATGTGATTATCATGGTTCCGGACATCAATAAGTACGCACCGCATATCCGCGCGGTGTTTGGTCATGTGAAGTCAAGTGACCCTCGCTACATACCCTACAGCCTAGCCGATCAGCAACAACGCGGTCAGAATCCGTTATTAGTTGCTATTGAGGCTTTACTCAATCTGCCTGATTCTCGCTTTACCGTCAGTGAGTTTTTCGCTCTACTCGAAGTTCCAGCGTTAAGACAGCGCTTTGCTATTGATGAAACTGCCACTACAAAAATACATCAATGGATTGAAGAAGCCGGGATCCGCTGGGGTTTGAATGCCGAGCAACGGTGCCAATCCGTCGTGATGCCAAGAGATGTTGAAACTAACACATGGAGATTTGGTTTACAGCGCATGTTGCTCGGTTATGCGGTTGGCGCCGGTTCAGCGTTCAATGATATTGAGCCTTACCCGGAAATTGGCGGACTTGATGCCCAATGGGTGGGCGGCCTGTCATTCCTGCTCGAAACGATTGAGAAATATGCGACATTGTTACGGCAAGAACAAAGCTGTGCCGATTGGCAACATTTGCTATTAAACTTATTAGAAGATTTTTTTGTTATCAGTGACGAGCGTGATAGAAAAATGCTGGATACACTGACTCGTGCATTTACAACCTGGGGCCGATACTGCGAACAAGCCGGATTAACCGCAACCGACACTTTACCCGTGTGCGTGGTTCGGGATGCGTGGTTATCTGAAGTGGATGAACCCAGTCTTCACCAGCGCTTTCTCAGCGGTCGCGTCAATTTCTGCACACTGATGCCGATGCGCGCAATTCCCTTTGATTTAATCTGCTTACTCGGCATGAACGATGGCGATTATCCACGTAGTCAGCGCCCGCAAAGCTTTGATTTGATGAGCCAGAGAGGACATTACCGTCCGGGTGACCGCTCACGCCGGCAGGATGATCAATACCTGTTCCTGGAAGCCCTACTTTCGGCACGACAACAACTTTACATCAGCTGGGTAGGCCGTAATATTCGCGATAACAGTCAGCGACCACCATCGGTTTTGGTCAGCCAACTACGTGATACGTTAAGTCAGGGTTGGAGACTGCCGGATCATTCTCCTGACCTCCTTAAAGCGATAACGGTTGAACACCCACTGCAACCGTTTAGCTCACGCTATTTAACAAAAAAACGTGATCCCCGCTTATTCACTTATGCGCAGGAATGGTTTAAGGAATCGGATTTAAGCCATTTAGTTGGGTTACCCTCGGTAAATGCCGATGAAAAATCCTATACCTTAAGTCTAAAATCTCTAGCGCGCTTTTTGAAAGCGCCGGTAAAAAGTTTCTGTAATTACACACTCAAGTTCGGTTTTGATGAGGAAACTGTAACCAGTGAAGATAACGAATCGTTTGGTTTTAACACGCTCGAAAGTTATGTGCTGCGTAACGACTTACTGGATGCCTTGCAAAGTAAAAAGCCCGATGATGTGGATATATTTTTTCAAGAGCAGCGTTTAACCATGGCCCGCAAAGGTAAACTGCCACTGGCCGGCTTTGCTTATACGTCTTATGCCGATCTTGCCGATCCCGTCAATCAGGCTTGGCAGCACTACCAAACGCTGCTGACTGCATGGCCTATTGAAATGGATGCCCGTGCTATTGACCTAAGTTTTCAGTTACCCAATAACATCTCCCTCCAATTAACCGGGGATCTGAGTCATTTACGACAAAGCCGTGACACTCAATACGACAGCATGATTCATTTAACCGCGCAAGAACTCCTCACTAAAGACAAGAAAGCTAAATACCATAACGTATTATTGTATTGGGTGCAGCATCTGGCCGGTTGCGCCCTAGGCATGAACTTGAAAACTCGGGTGGTCGGTTCCGATACAGTGATTGAAATCGATCCTATAGCCCAAACAGAGGCGTATGCACAACTCAAAACGCTGGTTGAAGCGTGGTATTTAGGGATGCAAGCGCCATTGCCGGTTGACTGTAAAACAGCATTCGCTTGGTTAAGTGCGGCACCGGACAAAAAGAGGGAGACGGCACAAATCAAATATG
The DNA here is from genome assembly GCA_947504985.1 of Methylococcaceae bacterium. Lineage (GTDB taxonomy): Bacteria > Pseudomonadota > Gammaproteobacteria > Methylococcales > Methylomonadaceae > Methylovulum. Next base: position 11,933 of record CANNKH010000032.1, read on the forward strand.
AAGGAGACGACTGGAACAGTGGCGAAGTCGATTACGATGCTTACTTGCAACGTTTTTTTCCCTGCTTTGACAGCTTAACATCGGAAGCGACAGAAAAGGGCTTCATAGCGTGGGCTAATGCGCTTTACCTCTCCGCATTTACTCAGATTAAGCAACAAAGCACGGCACAGGGAGCGCAATCATGATTACCGTCCAGCCACTAAATGCGCTAGATTTTCCCTTACACGGCACCCGCTTAATTGAAGCCAGTGCCGGTACCGGTAAGACTTATACCATCGCCGCTTTGTATGTGCGTCTGATTTTAGGGCACGGCCAAGATCATGGAGAGGCTGCGCGTGACTTATTGCCTCCTCATATTTTGGTAGTTACATTTACTGAAGCATCCACCAAAGAATTACGCGAACGTATCCGTGCCCGACTTACCCAGACCGCTCGTTTTTTTCGTCAACAACCGGTAGAAAGCGATCCTTTTCTGGAACAGTTGCGTGATAGTTATGACCAGAGTGACTGGGAGAGGTGTGCTCGTCGCCTGGAGCTCGCTGCAAACTGGATGGACGAATCCGCTGTCTATACCATTCACAGTTGGTGTAATCGCATGTTGCAACAACATGCTTTTGACAGTGGCAGCCTGTTTCGTCAGGACGTCAATACCGACGATGCCGAGCTTTTGAATGAAGTGGTGCGGGATTATTGGCGGACTTTTTTTTATCCGCTCAGTGAAATCTGCTGTCAGTCCGTTTTTAAACTGGCAAAGTCACCGGAAGACTTGACTCGGTTGCTCAAACCTTTACTGTCAGAAACCGAAGCGTTGGGGCTTGAATGCGCTATCACCGACATTGCGTCTGTCTTCAAAGACTGGGAAGACTGGGAAAAACAGCGACACCACTTGGAAGGCCCTGCACGCGAGCTCTGGTTAGACAACCAAGTTCACATTGAAAACATACTCAAGCTTGCATCAGATAGCGGTTGGCTGGATGGCCGTAAATATCAGAAAACCAGTTTCAACAGCAAATTAGAAGAATTCGTGCACTGGGCGAATTCTGGCGTTTACCTGAAGAGTGAAAGCCTGGGAAAATTCAGCCAACAAGCCTTATGGTCGGGGCTGGTTAAAGCTCATCAGAACAAAGCCGATGCGCTCAGCCATGCCGCTTTTCAAGCTCTTGAAACCTTGGTTGCGCATAACCAACAAGTGCCGGCTATCACTGAACCGCTCACTTTACATGCCATTCACTGGATTAGAAACCGCTACGACACAGAAAAGCAACGCTTGGCACAGATGACCTTCGATGACATGCTGACGCGTCTGGATAAAGCACTGCTCGGTTCAAATGGTGAGCAATTGGCAAATGTGATCCGTCTACAATACCCTATCGCCTTGATTGATGAGTTTCAGGATACCGACCCTGTGCAATATCGGATTTTTGAAGGTCTCTATGCTAATCCAGCACGCAAGGATTTAGGTTGCTTCATGATCGGTGACCCCAAACAGGCGATCTATTCGTTCCGCGGTGCCGATATTTACACCTATCTTAAAGCCCATAAAGTCACCACCGGGCGGCACTACACGTTGGATACCAACTACCGTTCCACCACCGCGCTAGTGAATGCGGTCAATCAAGTGTTTATGCAAGCGGATCAGCACGATGAAGGGGCGTTTCGCTTCAAAAGCGCTCATGAAAATCCGCTTCCCTTCATTCAGGTGAAGGCGCAAGGTCGCAACGAGGAATGGGTAATTAATGGGCAATCTGCGGCTGCCTTGACGTTATGGCATCACGAAACACCCGAGCCTATTGGTTTGCCCCTTTACCGAAAAGAAATGGCCGAGGTCACCGCTAGCGAGATTGTGCGCTTGCTGAATTTAGCTAGTCAGGGTTCAACCGGATTCAAATCGGCTGATGCTTTCCACGTCTTGCAACCCGCCGATATTGCTATTTTGGTGCGTACCAGCACTGAAGCTAAAGCCATTCAAAATGCGTTGGCCGCCCGGAAATTACGCAGTGTTTATTTGTCCGAGCGTGATTCTGTTTATGCCACCCGTGAAGCCTCCGATTTGTTATTCTGGCTTAAAGCGATGGAGGATCCTCGTAATGAACGCAAGGTCCGGGCAGCCTTAAGTACCGCCACATTGGGTTGGCCTTATCAAGCACTGCATCGACTCACTCAAGACGAACCCAGCTGGGAGCAGCAATTGGAGCGCTTTATCGGCTATCAACAACGTTGGCAACAAGACGGTATCTTGCCCACTTTGCGGCAACTCATTGCCGATTATGGTTTGCATACGCAGTTGGCACAAGCCAATGAAAGTGAGCGTTGTTTAACCAATCTACTGCATTTGGCCGAACTGCTCCAGCAGGCCAGTAGTCAACTAGAAGGCGAGCAAGCTCTGATTAGGCATTTAGCGGAAGCGATTGCCGGTCAAGACAGTCAGGCCAGTGATGACAATGTGATCCGTCTGGAAAGTGATGCCAATTTAATCAAGGTTATTACAATCCACAAATCCAAAGGCCTTGAATATCCCTTGGTGTTTTTGCCCTTCATCTGTAGTTTTAGGGAAGTCAGTAGTCGCAACACCTACTATCGCTACCACAATGAAAGTCAACACTTAGTGATTGATTTAACCAAGGATGACACTATTAAATCCTTGAGTGACAGAGAGCGGTTGCAAGAAGATTTGCGCTTACTTTATGTCGCTATGACGCGAGCGCGTCATGCCTGCTGGCTGGGTATTGCCCCCATTAAAATGGGTAAGGCTAAAAGCCCTCAGCTGGAAAAGTCCGCCCTGGGCTATGTATTGGGTTGGCAAGCACAAACACCTGCCAGTGCCTTAGTCAGTCATCTGAGCCAACTCAAAGGTGACTGTACTGCTATGACACTCGCCCTATTACCCACCCCCACTGCGGAGAGTTATCTTCCAGCACAACAACAGGACGTGTTGGATTCACCCCGTATATCAACCGCTAAAATTTCCGATAACTGGTGGATAGCCAGTTACACTGCGCTGCAGACGGAAGATAAATATGTCATCGAGCATCTACCCATCATTCCCGAAACCGCTCAGGATGATAAGCAACGCGACGAAGCCGACATCTACCTTAGCCCTTTAGCAATAACGCTATCCGGTATCCATAGTTTACCGAGAGGCGCAGGTCCTGGCGTGTTGATCCATGAGTTATTGGAACAGTGCGCCTATCAGGGCTTTCAAGTCATGCAGACATCACCTGTTCAACGCCAACAATTAATCAACAAACTCTTCAGTCACGACGCCTGGGAGGGCAAACGCGACATCATTGCTCTGGCATTAACGCAATGGCTAACCCTGCCTTTACTTGATGAGACGGATGTTTGTCTTGCCGATCTGAGCATTAATCAATACCAAGCTGAACTGGAGTTTATGATGGGTGCTGATGAGGTCAATGTCCAAAAACTGGATCGTTTAGTTACCGAGCACACCTTTACCGGGCAAGCACGTCCTCGCTTGTTGTCTTGTCAGGTCAACGGTTTATTAAAGGGCTTTATCGACTTGGTGTTTGTCCATAACCGGAAATACTATGTGGTCGATTATAAATTTAATGGTCTGGGCAACCTTGATGCCGAGTACACGCAGAAAGCCATGGAAACGGCGATGCTCGCTAAGCGCTACGATCTCCAATATGTCTTGTATCTACTGGCTCTGCATCGTTTACTTAAAACAAGACTGGGCTCTGCTTACGATTACGACACTCACATGGGTGGGGGGCTTTATCTGTTTTTGCGCGGTTCACAAGGCCCAGCGCGCGGGCGAGTTTTCGATAAACCGCCCCGGATACTCATCGAAAGCTTGGATAACCTATTCTCTGGTTCAGTATTGAAAGGAGCAACGGCATGATACACGAACCCTCAGTACTTGACAGTGTGAACAAATGGGTCGAGCTTAATTGGTTACGTCACTTAGACCGGGCTTTTGGCGGCTTTCTTCTGAATCAAGAGGTCGCCACAAATAACCTAGTACCCAAAACTTGAAATATACCGGATAATTCCCCCTTTTTTTGATTGGATAAGCACGACACATGGCCCGCCCGTTATCTCCGCTAACGCTAACGACTGAACAACAAGAACTCCTGGAAACAATCACACGCTGCCGAGAGGTTCC
>CANNKH010000033.1 GCA_947504985.1 Methylococcaceae bacterium
CGTTGTTGTCAGTGACAGAAGGTGACGACAAACCCGCTAAATATCCAGTCATGTTCCGCGCGGCAGACCTGATGCTGATTACAAAAACTGACCTGTTACCTTATCTCCACGATTTTTCGCCGGATAAAGCGGAAGCTTGTCAGCGCGCCCTAGCCAGCGATGTGCAGATCATTCCGCTGTCGAGTCGATCTGGTGAAGGCTTGGCTGGCTGGCTGCAATGGCTGGAAGATGAGGTTAGCGAACATAAGGTACGTGTACAGCAACATCAAACTTTGCAACCGCGTGTTCAGCAAGATGGGCATAAACTACATCTGCAGACGCCTGATATTCGCTTTCGTCCGGTGTAGACATTGCCGCACCCGATGGCAGTGTGCAACGTCTGTACAAAACCAACCAACTCGGCTCTAAGGTATTCCCATGCACACCGCCCAAGAATGGCTAGAAAAAATTCGTACACTGCCCTTATCTGGCAAAGTGCGCTTGATGAATGTTTGCGGTGGACACGAACGCTCGATCTCGATGGCGGGTTTGCGCAAAGCTCTACCCAGCCAGATAGAACTGATTCCTGGCCCAGGCTGTCCCGTCTGCGTTTGCCCTGAACAAGACATTTATCAGGCCATTCAGATGGCACTGGATGAAGATATTGTGCTGGTCAGCTTTGGCGACATGTTGCGAGTGCCGGTGAATGTGCCCAAGAAAGCGATCCGTTCTCTGGAACAAGCCAAAGCCGCTGGCGCCGATGTGCGACCCATCGCGTCGCCACTTGAAGCGGTGCGCATTGCCCGTGCCGAACCCCACAAAACTATCGTATTTTTCGCGGCCGGTTTTGAAACGACCTGTGCTCCCGTGGCGGGAATGATTGCCGAAGGCATTCCTAAGAATTTGTTGCTACTGATGAGTGGGCGGCTAACATGGCCGGCAGTCGCCATGTTGCTTGAATCCGAACAGCCCGGCTTCGATGCCCTGATTGCACCGGGGCACGTTTCCACAGTAATGGGGCCGGAGGAATGGCAGTTTGTTGTCGAACGTCATCATATTCCAGCGGCTATTGCAGGATTTACCTCTGAAAGTTTGCTGGCAGCGATTTATTCCGTGTTAAGGCAATGGCTGGAAAGCCGCCCCTTTTTGGATAATTGCTATCCCACGGTGGTTAAGCCTGGTGGTAACCGCACCGCACGCGCACTGCTCGATGCAACGATGGACGTGGTCGATGCGCCTTGGCGTGGTATTGGCATCATACCCGCTTCCGGTTTTGAGCTTAAAACCCAATACGCAGCACATAATGCTCGTGTACGCTTTCCTGATTTTGCCGAACAAGCCCGCGATCATGTCGGCGAAATGCCGCCCGGTTGTGATTGTGCCCGGGTTGTTATGGGTAAGATCACGCCGCTCGAATGCCGTATTTACGGTCAGCCTTGCACGCCGCGTAATCCAGTTGGCCCTTGTATGGTGTCTGACGAAGGAGCGTGCCGTATCTGGTGGTCAACTGGGGTACGCAAAGAAGCTATTGAATCAATAGACGCTGCCTAAATCTGGTGATCATTAGTGAATGAGGTACTGGCGTTCCATATTGCCATTACCGGACGAGTGCAGGGTGTTGGCTTTCGCCCCTTTGTTAGCCGTCTCGCCCATGAATTCGCGTTAGTTGGCTGGGTACGCAATTGCAGTGGGCAAGTGGAAATATGGGTTGAAGGTTCTCACCATGCCCTGGCGGCTTTCGTAGCAGCGCTGATCGACCGTGCGCCTCCGCTTGCACAGCCTGAATGTCCAAGTGTTTGTTCAGTAAGCCCGCATGGGTTCAGCGTTTTTACCATCGAAAGTAGTGCGTCAGGAAATAGCGCAGATACCCATATTCCACCCGACTATTTTGTTTGTGACGATTGCCTTGCCGAGATGCAAAACCCAACGGAACGGCGTTATCGTTATCCCTTTATCAATTGTACCCAATGCGGTCCTCGCTACACCCTCATCGACAGCTTACCTTATGACCGCCCTAATACAGCGATGGCAAGTTTTGAACTTTGCCCTGCTTGCCTGATTGAGTACAGCAATCCGCTTGATCGCCGTTATCACGCCCAACCTTTGGCCTGTTCTTGCTGTGGCCCAAATCTTAGTTTTTGTCGTCAAGGTTATCCCCAGGTGTTCGGCAATGAGCTGGCATTAGCAAATTGTTTGGCTGGATTAAGTGACGGATTGATTATCGCCGTCAAAGGGGTAGGCGGCTACCATCTGCTTTGCGATGCAACTAATCCTGAGCCGGTGCAACGGCTTCGGGAGAGAAAACAACGACCTCATAAACCTTTTGCGGTACTTGTTCCCTGGCGAGGGGAGAAAGGACTGGCATTGGTAAATCAACTCGCTGATTTGGACGCCTCCGAAGCGCAACAGTTATGCTCACCATTACGCCCGATTGTACTGGTTAAAAAACGTCACCCGTCTATGCTGTCCGAGGGTATAGCCCCCGATTTGAACGAAGTTGGTTTGATGTTACCTTACAGTCCGTTGCATCATTTATTAGCGGATGGCTACGGTATGCCGCTAGTGGCCACTTCTGCAAATTTAAGTGGTGAACCTGTTCTTACCGATAATGACGACGTAGAGGCTAGGCTTGGTCATGTTGCCGATGCTTGTCTACATCATAATCGTCCAATACGCAGACCTGCCGACGATTCTGTATTTCGGCGCATTGCCGGTAAAACCCGCCCTATTCGTATTGGCCGAGGACTCGCGCCAATTGAACGTAACTTACCTTTCCCACTAAAACAACCTTTGTTGGCCGTTGGTGCTGATCTCAAAAATACCGTAGCGTTAGGTTTTCGTGATCGTATAGTGATTTCTCCACATATAGGCGACCTCGGTTCACTGCGAAGTTTACAAGTCTTCGAGCAACTAATTACAGATTTTCAGAAACTTTACGATGTGATTCCGCAAGCGCTGGTTTGTGACGCGCATCCTGGTTATCACACCAGTCATTGGGCAAAACGGCAAGGTTTACCTATCGTACCGATTTTCCATCACCATGCTCATGCGTCGGGACTGGCTGGAGAACACGAACTAACAGAGCAATTGCTGGTTTTTACCTGGGACGGTACCGGTTATGGTGAAGATGGTACGATGTGGGGAGGCGAAGCATTGCTGGGTTCACCGGGTTGTTGGCGTCGCGTAGGCTCGATAAAACCGTTTTTTTTGCCGGGTGGCGATAAAGCCAGCCGCGAACCGTGGCGTTGTGCATTGTCAGTTTGCTGGGAGCAGGGGATGACGTGGCTAGATTGTCCGCAGGATGCCAGTTTATTACGACAAGTTTGGGAACGACGCATCAACAGCCCCATGACGACTTCTATTGGACGACTATTTGATGCGGCCGCCGCTTTAATCGGCGTCGCTGATAAGGCGAGTTATGAAGGTCATGCGGCAATGCGTTTGGAAGCTCTCGGTGTGGCCGGTGCAGAAGCGATTTTCCTGCCGCTTTCACAAAACGCAGCGGGGGTTTTTATCAGTAATTGGCAGCCATTATTACCGCATTTGATGGATAAAACGCTTAGTCCCTCTGAGCGAAGTTCAATTTTTCATGCCAGTCTCGCGGCTATGCTTGCCAATCAGGCTGAGGTCATAAGAAGTGCGTATGGTGTTAGCCGAGTGGGGCTCTCCGGCGGTGTTTTCCAAAATCGTCTGCTGACTGAGCAGGCACAATGTGCATTAGAAAAACTAGGTTTTGATGTCTATCTTCACGACGCTATTCCTTCAGGTGATGGTGGGCTAAGTTTCGGGCAACTCATTGAAGCAAGCTACAAAATATGTTGAGATTGGTTTGCCATGAATGAAAACAGTTTCCTAGAAAAGACCATTTAATTTAAGACAACTGAACAGCAAAGCTATATCATAGTCCGCTTTTTAATCACTAAGAAGGTTTTTACCATGCAAGTAGCTAATAATATGGCGGTTTCTATTCACTATACGCTGACGAATGATGAAGGCGAAATCATTGATAGCTCTGAAGGCGGCGAGCCGTTAATGTATTTACATGGCTCTGGAAATATTATTTCCGGCCTCGAAGATGCGCTGCTTGGTAAAGCTATCGGTGACAAATTCGATGTGCGCATCGACGCTGAAAATGCTTACGGTGAATTTATGGATGACCGGGTTCAGGTGATCTCACGCGATATGTTTGAAGGGGTTGATGAAATTGAAGTCGGTATGCAATTTCATGCGGATGTAAGCTCAGGTCCTGGTGCCATCACCGTCATTAATGTAGACGGTGATGATATTACGATTGACGGCAATCACCCGCTAGCCGGTGTACCGCTGAGCTTTGCTGTTGAAATCGTTGAAATCAGACCAGCAAGTCACGAAGAAATTACCCATGGTCATATTCATGGTACGGGTTGCGATCATTAATCTGTTATCTTCTTAATTTGTTCGATGATCCGGTAAAGTAAGATAACAGTCAATTAAACAAGAGCCGCCCTTCCAAACTTCGGGGTTGGTCAGTTAGAGACTCCCCGAAGTATTGTTTTTACGGATTACCCTAAAATATCAGTAATAACCAAGCTGGTAACGCCTGTTAGCAGAATCGAAAATTCAGCCATGCTATCTGCATCTGTGCTACCTGATAAAATGTGGCTGGCGGGATCAAAACGTAACTGTCCTGTTGCATCTGTACTGCTAAATGCCTGATCGTTGATAAAAGTAAAGTCATCATTAATCTCTGGCGTTATGGAGATGGCATCCATTGCAGATAAATCGATTTTATCCTGACCACTGGTAAAGTCGGTGATGATGTCACGCAAATAACTGGTTTCACCAGAGAATTCAAAGGTATCTACGCCGGTACCCCCCGTGAGTTTGTCTGCACCGGCATCACTCACCAATACGTCACTCCCATTGCCACCACTTAGAATGTCATTGCCTAATCCGCCGGTTAATAAGTCGTTACCGTCATTGCCATTGACCTTATCGTTACCACTGCCACCATTAATAATATCGTCACCTAAATCACCATTGACGCTGTCATTTTCAGTACCACCATCCAAGGCGTCATTGCCGCTGCCGCCAAAGAGCTTATCAACGCCTGAATCACCATTAACGGTATCGTTGCCATCACCACCATTCAAGGCATCGTTACCGTTACCACCGCTTAGCGCATCAGTACCTATGCCGCCATTAGCGTTATCATTGCCGTCGCCACCATCTAGGCTATCATCGCCACTGAGACCGCCATTTAGATTGTCGTTGCCTAAATCACCATTAAGGTCATCATTGCCTTCACCACCGTCTAATACATCATTGCCCGCGCCGCCGCTCAGATGGTCAGTATCCATGCCGCCAGCTAATTTATCGCTACTGTCGCCACCTTCCAGCGAGTCATTACCGTTACTACCGACCAAGTTGTCCATGCCTAGTCCGCCGACTAACAGATCGTTGCCATTGCCGCCATTCAAAGTATCATTGCCGCTATCGCCGTTGAGATCGTCATCGTCGTCGCCACCATCCATGTTGTCGTCGCCGTTGCCACCGTTCAAGTTGTCAAAACCCAGGCCACCTAGTAAGTCATCATCACCTTCGCCACCGTCCATGTTATCGTCACCATTATCGCCATTCAGGTGATCGATACCCAGTCCACCGAGTAAATCATCATCACCTTCACCGCCATCCAGATGATCATCGCCGTCACCGCCATTCATGTGGTCAGAACCAAAACCGCCGCTTTCATTATCATCACCTTCGCCACCTTCCAGATGATCGTCACCGTTACCGCCATCCAGATGATCAGCGCCTAGTCCGCCAATTAAGTTATCGTTGTTGTCACCACCGTTTAGATGATCATCGCCTTCAGTACCGTCTTGAGAGTCGTTGTTAATTTCATTTTCTGAGTGTTTAGTTTTCATTGTTTAGTATTCCGTCGGTTGGTAAATTATTAGGTTACAAGTCGGTCAGTGCGGCTTGTCAGGGTTCAAACAAAAGCTACGTTATCGTGCTAAGTTTTTATAACTATAGACTCGCTTAAATTAAGTTATCTTGCAATGTATGTAAAACAGGATTTGAAAAACTTTATTTTACGCAGGTGGCAACTGGCGCCAAACTAACGGCGCGGGCTGCCTTAAAACCTTCGTAACTTAATTTCACAGTACAAGGAACTTCAGAACCTGTTAGTGGGATGGTTTTAAACCAGTTGCCATTCGCTTGAGGCAATAACTTCACTGGTGTGCTGATTATAGCCCCGCTTGCGCTCATGATACTCATCGTTAGACTGTTTAATGCCGCAGTGCGCTGCGCGGTCGTCAAACCGGTTTTAATAACAAGCTGACCGGCAAGGCTTAATGAATTGTTTTTCCATTGTGCGCCTTGCATCATGAATTGGCTGATATTTTTTGTTGCACTAATTCTCGCTGGCCAGACCTGAATATTAGCGATTACGGTATTTGATGAAAGTGTACGCCCTGCTCCGGTTTCTTGAACATAGACTTTGAGCGGATAAACTTTACTGGCTTGTGCCGCAGTAGGTGCCCATTTGAAATCTATCGTGGGTAGATTATTTTTAATATATAACGACGAGAGGGTATAGCCTGTCGGTGCTGAACCGTGTAGCCCAAAAGTATCATTTTCAGCATCGGTGACTTGTAGCGGAATGACAATTGGCGTTTCACCTACGGTAACATCCCATTTGGAGTTGATGGGATGTAGCACGGGTTTAGTATCTGGAGCAACAGCAACGGGATGAAGAAACGCAGTAAGTCCGGCGATTAGACCGAGTGGAGAACTGGCGGCGGCAAGTACACCGGGCTTGAATCCGCTACCACTATTATCAAAGTGACATGAAGTACAACCCGCCGCCCCCGTTGGAGTGACATATTCAGGACGTGCCGACACCTCAGTAGTCACGCCGATAGTCGCTGCTGTCCATAGTGCAGTAATAAGCAATTTTTTGTTCATAACCTTTTCCGATTAAAAATAGACACCTCTTTTCCTGATAATAAGTGCCTGTTAATCTTACTTATCATTAGGAAAATCATTACAGTACAAGCAGGTCTGCTTGTCCGTAATAACAATAAAGCAGGAGTTGTGCCATCATGGCCTTCATCTCATAACAACTTGTTTAATATAAATAAATTTTTTATTTATAAATTAAAGATGAAACTCCTGATTCAGTTAGCCTGCAAGTTTTGACTGCTAATCCTGTCATCATCAACGAACATTGCAGGCATAATGAATGCTATTTTTCAGGATTAATTTGGAACTAACTCAACAGGCAAACTGATGCGCCTTGTGACTAACTCAAGTTTTTGATAAATTGGCACATTAGCATCCTCCAATATTCCCCCGTCTTAATAAGCCAAGGATAGACCCCACCATGCCCAATGCATTGGCAACCAAAACAGCCGTCACTTGTGAAAATTGTAACCTTGATAAATTATGTATTCCCAAAGGCTTAAAGCGATCCGATGTCGGTGATCTTAAACTGGTCGTTAACAGAAATAATATTCGCCAAAAAGGCGAGGCCATATACCATGCGGGTAGTCCTTTCAGAGGTATTGTTGCCTTGCGCTCGGGCAGTGCAAAATTACTTAGTTTTGATCGAAGCGGCAATGAAGTGGTTGTCGAGTTTATTCTTCCGGGTGAATTACTGGGCTTTGATGGCGTGTCTTCACAACGGCATAACTGTACGGCAGTCGCCTTGGAGACCGTCAATTTTTGTCATCTACCCACCTATCAACTTGAAGCCTTAACCATTAATAACCCAAGCTTTCATCAAGTTTTACTGCAACGATCCTGCAATCAATTTGATAGTCAAATTCAAAAAACGCTGCTAAGCCGCCGCTCTGCAGAAGAGCGCGTCGCTGTCTTTCTCGCCAATATTTCTGATCGCCTGAAAGTGCGCGGCTATTCTGAATTAGCGTTTCGCCTGAGTATGTCGCGTGAAGAAATAGGTAATTATTTAGGTATTGCTCATGAAACCGTTAGCCGTATCGTCAACCATTTCCAGTCACTGGAAATCATTGAGATTAAAGCTAAGCAACTAAAAATTTTGGATAAAAAAAAGCTGCTTAGCTTTTATCAAGAATAAACGCTAAACAGCCAGAAGAAGGAGAGAGATTTTAAATAACGGCTGAACCTTGCTTTGCAACAGTGTTTGACGTGGATATATTTAAACAAAAAGTCGTATAAATAAATTGAGCTAGCTCAACTATTCCTTGGTACAAACACTTATTTGTGTGACGCAATCGCGATTACAAGCATTGGCCACCAACTTAAGGCTTTACAGATTAGGGTCAAGCTGTTCGCCGAACGGCATCGAAGAGAACAACTGGCTTCGACTCCGCTCAGCCAGCATTCGTTATTAATGTGTCAACAGGATTAGGCTTAACTGTTCCGTCTTAGTTGGTAGCCGCGAGATTGATTGTCCAGGTGTGGTTATTTTTTAACGATATTGTCACAAAATGAGTTGAAAATTGCTCAATTTAATTAACAATAGCAAACAGCGATGTCAGCTAATATGAGTATTCAGCTTTATAGAACCATTTGGATTTCCGATCTTCATATCGGCTCTACCCAGTGTCAGGCCGATGTTTTGCTTGATTTTCTAAAACATAACGATAGCGAAAAGCTCTATTTGGTCGGTGATATTATCGATTTTTGGGCGCTTTCCAAAAAAATGTATTGGCCCAGATCGCATAATACCGTCATTCAAAAAATCTTGCGTAAAGCCCGACATGGCACCCAAATTATTTATGTGCCAGGTAATCATGATGAAAACGTCAGGGATTACGACAATCATGTTTTTGGCGATATTGTCGTCAAAAATTCTGATATACACATCACTGCAGATGGCAAAAAATTCCTGATTGTTCATGGTGATGAATACGACACTATTGCCAAATACCATGCTTGGGTTGCAAAACTCGGTTCCAAAGGTTATGACCTTTTAATCGATATCAATCATTTGCTAAGAGCGATAAGACGCCTATTAGGTATTCAGTCTAATTTTTCGCTCGCTGGCTACATTAAATTCAAAGTAAAAAATGCCGTTCAATTTATTTCTGATTATGAGGAAAGCATTATCAGCACGCTAAATAATGCACAATTAGATGGCGTTATCTGTGGTCATATTCATCACGCGGAAATTAAAAAAATCGGCGATTTCTTATATGTGAACACTGGCGATTTTGTGGAGAGTTGCACGGCTATTGTCGAGCATGATGACGGCTCTTTACATTTGGTTCGGTGGGAGAAACAAGGGCAAGATTAGTCGCCCGCTTTAACTCTTGCTTGCTATCTACACCGTTTACCGCAAAAAGAGTGGGTTGGGATTGTAAATCCCAACCCACTTTCCATTCTTAAACTACCGCTATAAATCGGTAGATATCGTTTTTGGCATATTCCGCTTAATCAGAAAATACACCACCGGAATCACCACTAAAGAAAATAGTGTTGAAGCGATAATGCCGAAAATGAAACTCCATGCCAAACCCGAAAATATGGGGTCAAGAACAATCATCATCGACCCTAACACCGCCGAGGCCGCCGTTAAAAATATCGGATTTAAACGGGTTGCACCAGCTTCTATAATCGCATCAGCCAGCGTAATATCTGGGTTGTTGCGGTAAATATTCTCGATAAAATCGATCAAAATAATAGAATTACGCACCACGATACCCGCCAAGGCAATCATGCCTATCATTGCCGTGGCGGTGAAATAAATCGGCGTTGCGTAACCGCCGACCGGTTCAGAAAACAAATTGATAAACCAGAAACCGGGCATGATGCCGATGACGGTTAACGGTATCGCAATCATCATAATCAACGGCACCCCTAGCGACCCGGTCTGCCCGACTAATAGCACATAAATCATGACCATCGCGGCGGCAAAGGCCAAGCCTAAATCACGAAACACATCAACGGTAATTTTCCATTCCCCCTCGCCAGCCATTTCGGCGTGATAGCCGTCAGGTAAAGGTTGTTTATCGAACACACCAAACAAATCCAAAATGGCTTCGACGGGACTACGACCAGCCATTTCGCCGGTCACATACGCGACACGTTGCAAGTTTTTATGGTAAATCGTTTTATCTCCGTATTCATGGCTAAAATGACCCATTTCACTCAACCGCACCAAGTGACCTTGGGCGGTTTGCATCGACAACGCCAGTAAATCGGCTTCGGATGAACGGGCAACACGCGGCACAGACAATTGAATAGCTAATGGTTGGCGTTCTTCAGGAAGATGCAACACACCGACTTCACTGCCATCAACCGCCAATTTCAGCATATTAGCGATTTGCGTACTATTAATGCCCAGCAATGCCGCTTTATCGTGATCGATTATAAAATGCAATTTGCTGTGTTCGGCTTCAACTAAATCATCGACATCAACGACACCTTCGGTATTTTCGATGTCGGCGCGTACCCGTTTGGCAACATGAATAATGTCGTTATAACTGGCTTCCGGTGGACCATAAATTTCTGCAACCAGCGTGGATAAAACAGGGGGACCGGGCGGCATTTCGACGATTTTAATATTCGCGCCGTAGTGTTTACCGATGCGCTCGATTTCTGGTCTGAGGCGCAACGCAATGTTATGCGAGGGTTGTTCACGGTCGCTTTTGTCTGCCAAGACAATACGAATATCGCCAACATTTGCGCCCTGTCTTAGATAGTAATGCCGCACCATGCCATTAAAATCCATCGGTGAGGCGAGTCCAACATAGCGTTGATAACTGCTAACTTCGTTGACGGTAGCGAGATACTGTCCCAAAGCCGCCGCGACTTCATCGGTAGCTTCCAACGACGCGCCTTTGGGCATGTCGATGATGAGCTGTAATTCATTTTTGTTGTCAAAAGGCAGTAATTTCAACGGCACGACCCGAGTCACTGCCATCATTGCCGAGGCCACGAATGCGATCATCACTGCCAGCAAAAATAAGCCAGCCTTAGCTTTACTCGCCAATAACGGGGCGAGGATGGCTTGGTAAATTTTGAAACCGCGTGTGGTTTTCAAAGCAAATGTTTCACCGTGATCCTTGCCATAATCGTTTTTCAGCAACTTAAAACTCGCCCACGGCGTAACCGTAAACGCAATAACCAAAGATAACAACATCGCAATCGGCACGTTAAATGCCATCGGTGCCATATAGGGGCCCATCATGCCGGTGATGAAAAACATCGGCACAAAAGACATGATGACGGCGAATGTTGCCAATATTGTTGGTGGGCGGATTTCATCTACCGCGCTCAACAACGCTTGCAACGGCGGTTCTTTACGCATTTTGTAGTGGCGATGGATGTTTTCGACATCAACGATGGGATCATCAACCAACAAGCCTAGCGACAGAATCAACGCAAACAGCGTTACCCGGTTGATGGTGTAACCAAAAATATAATCGCATAACAGCGTCACCGCGAACGTCATTGGCACGGCTAACGACACAATTAACGATTCCTTAAACCCCAAGGTTAAAGCCAATAATACGATGATGGTCAGAATCGCAATCGACAAGTGCATGACCAATTCATTCACTTTGTGGTCGGCGGTTTCGCCGTAATTACGTGTGATGGTTAGCAAGACATCATCAGGGATTAACGTGCCTTTAAGCTGTTCGGTCATTGCCAACACCTGTTCAGCAACACTAACGGCATTGCTGCCACGCCGCTTGGCGATAGCGATAGTGGTCATCGGTCGTTCTTCGCCAGCCACCGGCAAGTTGCCCTCAAACTGACCAATGGTTTGCATTTGGGAAACGGCAGGGCCAAAACCGATGCTTGTGTAATTATTGGTATCCGCGCCGCCATCAATAATTTGTGCGACATCACGCAAATACAACAAGCGTCCATCGACCGCTTTTACTACCGTTGCACCAACTTGTTCAGCGGTCTGATAATGAGGTCCCGCTTCAAGGACAATATCCTTATTCTGTTCAGTAAATGTACCAACTTGCAAATTGATGTTGTTTTGCGCCAAAGCTTGTTGAATAGTTAGCAGCGTAATGTTTGCCGCCTGCAACTTAGCAGGTTCGGGATAGACAGAAATCTGCCGTGGCGTACCGCCGATCACACTGCTTTTGCCGACATTATCGACCTCGCGTAATCGCTCAACCAATTCATCAGCGACTCGCCGCAACGCCATTGCGTCACTATTGGGTTGTTGTGAAGATAAACTCAACAATAAAATCGGCACATCATCGATTTCCACCGGCTTGACTAGCCACTGACTCACATTGGCCGGAATAATATCTTGATTAGCGAGTAATTTATCGCGGGTTTTGATAAGGCTGTTTTCCAGATTTTCGCCGACCAAATACCGCACTGTAACCACTGCTTCACCGGGGCGCGAGGCCGAATAGACATATTCGACACCCTGAATTTGCCGCAATAAAACTTCTAGTGGCGTCGTGACTTGCTTTTCGACTTCTTCGGCAGAGGCGCCCGGCACTTGCACAAACACATCCATAACGGGAACAATAATTTGTGGATCTTCTTCGCGAGGCGTCAGCATTAATGCCACGGCACCTGCCAGCAAAGAAATAATCAAGAACAGCAACGATAAATGCGAGGTGGTAAAGCGTCGGACAATAGCAACGGTTAGGCTGTCTTTTTTAAACTCGACCTTCATGGTTGCAACTCGCTGTTAATCAATAGCGTTTCGCCTTCGTGCAAACCGGATAACACTTCGACCTGTGCGCCGTAGCGTTTGCCCGTGCGGATATGGCGCGTGTGCCATTGTTTGCCCACCACCACTTTAACGGCTTGCAATTGGCCGTAATGCAGTACGGCGCTGTCTGGAATCAACAGCGCCTGTTGCTCGGCGTGGCAAGCCAGTTCCAACCAGCCCAATTGACCGTGCTGCAAACCTTGGGTTTTGGGCAAACTGATTTTAATGGCTTGGCTGCGCGTTTGTGGATCCGTTTCCGGGGCAATTTCATCGACCTTACCGGTTATCGTTTGAGGCAACGCGTCCAGGCGTACCGCTACGTTCATACCTAATTGGATGACTTTTGCGCAATGACTAGTGATAGACGCTTCCAGTCGTAAATCATCGGGCTTGAGCAACGTGACTATCGGCTGATTCGGTAAACCCATATCGCCCGGCTCTTGCAAACGTTCGCCGATAATACCGTCAAAGGGCGCGTACAGGACATTTTCACCTAGCATGACTTGGCTTTGCTGTGCGGCACTGGCAGCTTGACTCGCCAGCGCCCGTGCCGCCCGCGCTTGCGCTAATACGGCATCGTAATTTTGTCGGGTTGCCGCTTGTTTTTGATATAAATCAATGATGCGTTTTTCTTCGGCTTGGGCTTGCGCTGCTTGTGCTTGCGCTGCCGCTTGCGCGGCCTGTGCCGATTGAGCGGCGGCACGTAAGTCGCGATCATCCAAACGCACCAGAACCGCGCCTTTTTTAACGCGCTCGCCCGGATGCACAGGAATGTCAATAATGCGGGCGTTCAGTTTCGGGGCTATTTTTACGGCTAACCGCGAGCGTACTGTACCTTGCCAAGCTAAAACATTAGCCGCTGCTTGCTTGGTAACGATGAATGTTTGGGCGTTATCGGCTAAGTGCTGTCCGGTGGCTTCGGTGTTGCCGGGTTCAATTTTAGTTTTACCACCGACAAAACCGAGGGCAAATAGGATGACCAGTAATAATCCGCTAATTGCAGCGCTAGGAATTAGCCATTTTGGTGAAGTGAATGATTTTGCTTGATCGGTCATAAAAACGTGTCCTGTTGGCTTCAATTTGGCATGTTGTCGTTATTAAAACCCGCCCAGTGCCTGTTTAAGTTCCGCTTCGGCGCGTAACGCATCAAACCGCGCGGAGATTTGTCGGGTATGGGCTTTGTCACGGGCGACTTCCGCCTCAATATAACGGGTTACCGTCACCACCCCCGCCTGGCGTTGCTCATTGACCAAGCGTAACGCTTCTTCTGCGGCTTGCACCGATAAAGACGCCACATCAGCACGGTTTAAGGCTTCCTGTAATTTCAACTGTGCAGATTTCAGTGCATTTTCGATTTGTAAGCGTTGCTGACGCGCGGCTTCTTGGGCGACATTCAGTTCATGCTCGGCCTTACTAACTTTCTCCTGGGTAGCAAAGCCGTTGAACACATCGACTTCCACTTGCACACCCACGCTGACATTATCGCGGTCAGTGCTGTAATCCAGGTCTTTGCTGTTAGCGCCGTAGCTTACATAAGCATCGGCGCGGGGCAGATACGCACCTTTGGCAGCGGCAAGTTGTTGTTGGGTAATAGCAACGCGCTTTTCAGCTACTTGTAATTCGGGATGTTGTGTTAATGCTTGTGATAATAGCGTCGAAAATTTTGCTGGCGTTTTCGGTAATATCTGCGCCAACGCTTCCTTGAGCACCAAGGGTTCATCAGCAGCAAGCCCCAGTAAGGTTTTCAGCAGGGTGTTAGCCATTTCTATGGCATTAGCCGCCTGGATTTGTGCATCTTTCGCCTCCGCGACTTGCACTTGCAACGATAACACATCAGATTTCAATACCGTTCCTGCTTGGTAGCGAAGTTCTGATTGTGCCAGTTCACTTTGCACGGCAGTTACTGAACGCTGACTGACGGTATGCGCATCAACCGCCGCACAGTATCCGTAGTAAGCCGCCGTGATATGGTTTACCAAACGGTTGCGCACGGCTGATTTTTCCAGTTCCGAGGCTTCGATACCCAGTTCAGCGGCTTGAGCCTGATGCGTGTCCTGACCGCCACGATAAAGCGAATAACTGGCTGTTATTTGTGGGCGAAAATTATCAACACCGCCGGGATGGTTGAAATCCGTACCTGCAAAATCAAGCCGTCGTTGCGCGATAATCATCGCAAACGCTTCCGCCGGATTGTTGCTGTGTTGGTAAGACAACCCCATTTTTATCTGGGGATAATAATTAGCCATCGCTAGGCCCAATTGGTTTTGCGCCTGCTCAATCCTAGACTGCATGATGTTCAGTTCAGGACTGTTTGCCAAGGCGTAATCAATCGCTTGTGCCAAGGTGAGCGGCGACGTTGGCGATGCGATGCAAACTGAAGCACTGATTAACCAACTGAGGCAACTTGCAAAAAATAAACTACCCATGTGTATAGTCTGCGCAGCCAACGGTGGTTTATTTTTTGCAGGCGACCTGATGAGTAATGTTTTTAAATAATTCATAGTGTTATGTAAGATGAGTCGTCTTTTTAAGGGAATATATAGCCGTGCAAAATTTTACATAAAAACCCAATTCCCCCTTTTTTCAAAGGGGGGAGAGGTGACTATTTACTTCTTTAAACGCATGATACCCATCACTTTCAACGGCAAGCGTTCGTAAAACGGCTCGCTGAGTCCTTTGCGGACCTTGCGCATAAAATATTTTTCATAGCCGATTTTTGCCCAATGTACCCATTTACCACGCGAAGCCCATTGCACATTGCGCGGCGGAATTTGTGGCATCGCAAGAAAAGCAATGCCTGAATCGCCGAAATCAGCTAGACACAGGGCATTCCAAGTGCCTTTATGACTGGGTGCTTTGCCATCCAGCTCATCGCGAATGTTATGCGCCGTCGCGGTGACCATTGATTCAATCATATAGCCAGTTTTTGGTATACCGGTGGGCACGGGAGTAGGTTTTTGCGGTGGTATAGCAATACACACGCCGACGGAATAGATATTTTTATAGGCTGGGTTACGTTGGTGGTCATCAACTAGCACAAAGCCGCGCGGATTGGTGAGTTTGTCGATACCGAATAACGCGTCCACGCCTTTAAAGGCAGGTAGCATCATGCTGTGTTTGAAGGGCAACTCGTGTTGTTTTTTCACTTGTCCGTTTTCATCAACTTCAGTCACATACATCATGCCATCTTCAATTTTGTCTACTTTGGCGTTACAGATCCAGTCAATGTGTTTGTTGCGCAGTTCGCTTTCCAACATGCCTTTGGTATCACCCACACCATCCAGACCTAAATGACCA
>CANNKH010000034.1 GCA_947504985.1 Methylococcaceae bacterium
CCCAGTCTTAAATTGGTAGCCTATTTTATGCCTATTCCTTAACTTTAGACCATGACTGCACCACACATGAAAATTGAGCTATTTTTTATCCACTCATAATAAAGATAGAATACAACGAACCCTCTGAAGCCTCTGATAATGCTGAAAGCCTGTAACTGAAATCATGTACCATTATTTGATAAACGATCTTAAAATCTCCTCGCGCTTAACGACCGCTTTTGCTTTTTTGCTTCTGCTGGTTGTTTTATTGGGCGGATTGGCGCTGGAAAGCACTATCACGTTAAACGCGCTAATGAAGCGCATCAGCGATCATCCGTTGACCGTCATTTATGAAGCGCAACAAGCCAAAAACAACGTATTGACTATCCAGCGTGACATGCTTGCTTTAACCCATGCCGAACACACTGAAAACACCACTGCTCTAATAAGCGATATCCAAAAGGTGGATCAGGAACTAGACAATCATCTGGCTATTGTGCGCAGCCAATATTTGGGAAGCACCGAAGATATAACCCAGCTGACTCAAGCCCTGAATGATTGGCGTCGATTGCTTAAAGAAACCGTAGCGCAGGTGCAAGCAGGTAGTTCAGCTGAAATCATCACCAAAATCGTACCAGAACAGCAACGTTATTCCGCCGCCGCCGAAACGAAATTTCAGGACATTCTTACGTTTGCCCATGCCAAAGCCAAGTCGCTACGGGAAGCCGCCGATACCGAGAAAGAGCGAGTAATCACCCAATTAATCGCCGCCATGTTCGGATTGGTCTTGCTTGGCACCTTAATCACCTGGTTTATTTCCCGCAGTATCACTCAGCCACTGGAACAGTTGCGCCAACGCATGACTGCGCTGGCTTCCGGCGATCTTTCCGTTGAAATTCCATTTCAGGAAGGGAGCTCTGAACTGACGGCAATAGCCCGTGCTGTTCAGGTCTTTAAGGAAGCTGTCGAAAACCTGGAAAGCCAACGTTGGATAAAAACAACGATTTCGGAAATAAGTACGCTATTGCAATCAACAACAACTCCATTAGATTTTGCAAGATTGGCGATTAATGAGTTGGTGCCAAAAATGGGCGGTGGCGCAGGGGTTTTTTATCTCTGGGACGACGCTAGCGAAAGCTTACAATTGCTGGGCAGCTATGGCTTTAAAAAACGCCGCCATCTCGCTACTACTTTTAAACTGGGCGAAGGTTTAGTGGGTCAATGCGCGTTGGAACATGCCCCTATTATACTTACCGAAGTCCCTGATGATTATGCGCGTATTACCTCAGGCATTGGCGAAGCGCCACCACGTACCATATTGGTGGCTCCGATACTGGTTAAAGACAAGGTGCTGGCAGTTATCGAAATTGGTTCATTTGTACCCTTTACTAGCCAACAACAACTTATGCTCGATGAGGTTTTGCCGATCATTGCTCTCAATCTGGAAGTTCTCGAACGCAACAATCGCACCCGAATGCTACTGGAGCAAACCCAGCAACAAGCTGAAGAACTTGGTGCTTCAGAAGAAGAATTACGTAATCAAAGCGATCAACTACAGATAGTTAATGAAGAACTTCGTCACAAATCCGATAATTTGCAACAACAATCTGAAGAATTGCGAGCCTCTGAAGAAGAGCTGCGAGCCGCTAACGACGAATTAGAAGAGAAAAGTCGAGGACTGGAAGAACAAGCGAAGCTGCTCGAAAAGGCGCGTGCGGAGTCTGAACAACGCGCTTTGGAGCGCGATACCGCCAGCCGCTATAAATCCGAGTTTCTCGCCAATATGTCACATGAGTTACGCACACCGCTCAATAGCCTGTTAATTCTCGCCCGTGCTCTACATGACAACGAAGAAGGCAATCTGACAGAAGATCAAATAGAATCGGCGGGTATCATCCACGAGAGCGGTACCTCTCTGCTACGTCTGATTAACGATATTCTCGATTTGTCCAAAGTGGAAGCGGGCAAAATGCAAATTGCCGCCACCGATATTGATCTGGATAGCTTCTCAAATTCGTTGCTGCAACATTTTAGTCCGTTGGCGCAAACCAATGGCCTGACACTAACGGTAAATAAAGCGGCCGATGTGCCGAAATACCTGCATAGCGATCGTGGTAAGCTAGACCAAATCATCAACAATCTGTTGGGCAACGCCCTCAAATTCACTGAACAAGGCAGTGTCGGAGTAAATATCAAACACCCGACCGAAGCCACGCTAATCGGCATAAATTTAACCCCTGCAGAAGCAATCGCTATCGAAATTACTGACACTGGCATTGGCATCCCCACCAACAAAATTGACTCGATATTTCATGCTTTCGAACAAGTAGATGGCAGCTCCAGTCGGCCTTACGGTGGCACAGGTTTAGGGCTTACTATTTCACGCCGACTCGCCCAGTTTTTAGGCGGCGACATCCAGGTCGCCAGTCACTTGGGCAAAGGCAGCACCTTCACATTACTATTACCATTGACGTTACAAAACGCAATAACCAAACCAACCGCAACGCCGTCTCAACGACTAACATTATCAGTACCAACAAGCACGCCGTCTTTATCAACGGGATACCATGACGATGCAGATAACATCATGCCGGACGATGAAACTATTTTAATCATTGAAGACGATACCAACTTTGCAAAAATTGTTTGTGATATATCACGCAAACGCGGCTTCAAGTGCCTGCTTGCCGAAGATGGTGTTATCGGACTGGAATTAGCCAAACACTACCGCCCGACCGGCATCGTACTAGATGTTGATTTACCGCGTATGGATGGCTGGACGGTAATGGAACGCTTAAAAGAGCAGCCCGAAACTCGCCATATTCCAGTGCATTTCATGTCGGCCACCGATTCTCAGCATCGCGGCATGGCAATGGGGGCGGTAGGCTATTTCACTAAACCCATTAGCAAAGAACAGATCGAAAGCGCCTTTCAACGTATCCGCCATTTTGCTGCCTCGGGCAACCGGAAAATATTGCTGGTTGACGATGACGTAGCGACCCAAAAGGCCGTCACTGTTCTGTTGAATAATACCGATGTCAACATCACGACAGAAACGACCGGAACCGCAGCGCTGAAACGACTAGAAAATGGCGAGCAGTTTGACTGTTTGATTCTGGATTTAGGTTTGCCAGATATTAGCGGTTTGAGTTTACTGGAAGCCTGTACTCACAAACAGCTCATTATGCCACCGGTTATTGTCTATTCTGGCCGTGACTTATCTGAGCCAGAAACGCTGGCATTACGTGAATACACGGATAGTATCGTCATCAAAGGCGCACGCTCACCAGAACGTTTACTAGACGAAGTCACCTTATTTCTGCATAGCGTCCATCACAACCAAGCCGCTTCGCAACTATCGATAAGCCAACCACTGCACGACAAAGAAGCGCGTATTGCCGACCGCACCGTGTTGGTGGTGGATGATGATATGCGCAACACTTTTGCGCTGTCCAAAGTGTTACGAGCGAAGGGTTTAAATGTGTTAATGGCACAAGATGGACTCAAGGCGCTCAGCCAACTCGCTGAAAAGCCGGAAATCGATCTCGTGTTAATGGATATCATGATGCCCGGCATGGACGGTTACACGACAATTCAAGAGATACGCAAACAAGCCCAGTTTCAAAAATTACCGGTTATCGCGCTCACTGCAAAAGCCATGTTAGGTGACCGCGATAAATGCCTGGCAGCGGGTGCTGACGACTATTTATCAAAACCGGTGGATATTGATGATCTCATGGCAATGATACGTCACTATTTGTTGAGCTAATTTGATGGACGACACCAGTATTCAAGCCATTGAAATCAGCCTGTTTTTGGAGGCTTTATATCAGCGTCATGGCTATGATTTTCGTAATTACGCTAAAGCCTCTATAAAGCGTCGGGTATTAACACTAGCGGCAATCCACGGTCAAACCGTCGCTGACCTGATTCCCCGGATATTGCACGACGATGGCTTTGTGACCGAAGCTATTGCGCAGTTATCCGTCCCGGTTAGCGAAATGTTCCGTGACCCCATTGTATTTAAAACCCTGCGTGAAACTATATTGCCGTTACTGCAAACCTATCCTCGTATCAATATCTGGCAGGCCGGTTGTGCCACTGGCGAAGAAATTTATTCGCTGGCGATTATCCTTGAAGAAGAGGGACTACTGGAGCGAGCACAAATCTATGCGACAGATATTAACGATATCGCCTTGCGCAAGGCAGAAGATGGCATTTTTCCGGTGCGTTATTTACCGGAATATGAAAGAAATTATAAAAACGCGGGCGGCAAGACCAAGCTCTCTGATTATTACGTTGCCAACACTGAGTTTATGCGTCTTCATGAACGCTTGCGGCGAAAAATTGTTTTTGCCCATCATAACCTGGTATCAGATGGCGTATTTTGTGAAGTCCAGCTTATTCTGTGTCGAAACGTACTGATTTATTTCAACAATGACTTGCAAAAAAAAGTGCTTGAATTATTCCATAAGAGCTTGGTGCGTCATGGCTTCCTTTGTCTTGGTACACGGGAAAGCAAGCGAGCCGTTGAAGAGCGCCAACTGTTTGCAGCAATCAACCGAAATTGTATGATTTTTCAAAAAAAAGGCGGCGAGCTGTAGTGGCTAAATTGCTCACACTGCCCAAAAAACCGGCTATCGAAGCCGTAGCGATAGGCTGTTCAGCGGGTGGTCTGGAGGCGTTACGCAAAATATTGAATGCGTTACCGGCAACTTTTCCAGCGGCTGTGATCATTGTCGCCCACACTGCGCCTGATGGTGAAAACCTGCTATCCAGCCTGCTTGCAAAAACTTGCCAACTGCCTGTTAGTGAAGCTTATGAACGCGAGCCGGTCTTACCGGGTCAGGTTTATGTGGCGCCGCCAAACTACCATTTATTAATTGAGCCTAATCGTTGTTTTGCGCTTTCAGTTGATGAGCGCGTTTGCTTTGTAAGACCGGCGGTAGATGTGCTTTTTTATTCCGCCGCCGATGTTTACCGTGATCGATTACTTGGCGTCATTCTCACCGGCGCCAATAGCGATGGCGCACAGGGGTTAAAAGCCATCAAGGCGGCGGGTGGCATCACGCTCGTACAGGATCCAGGCGAAGCTTATGCGGATACCATGCCAAAAACTGCAATTGCTACCGGGGCGGTTGACAAGGTTCTATCGCTGGCTGCTTTGGCAATAGAAATATCGGAGCAATAATGAAAACACCAAAGACACACGATTTTTCGGCTAGCCATTTAAGTCGGGACAGTTTTAAGGTTCGTTGGCTGGGCGGAGCCGAAGCGAACAACTGGCTTCGACTCCGCCCAGCCAACGGTCGCTTTGGTGCGGCTGTCCCACCTTAAATGGGTAGCCAATAATGTTATTCTTTTTCTCGATTATGCCTTCATGAATCAGCCTATGCCCGAAAAACCAAAAATCTTGGTGGTTGACGACAACCGCTTCAATCTTATCGCAATGGACAAGCTGCTTGGTCGCTTGGACTGTGAAGCCATCAATGCCAATTCTGGCAATGAAGCATTAGCACTGTGCCTGAGTAATGATTTCGCTCTGATTCTTCTCGATGTGAATATGCCAGCGATGGATGGTTATGAAGTCGCCCGCTTATTAAAGGAAGAGCCTACCACCCAGCAGATACCGATTATCTTTGTCACGGCCTATTACGAAGACCCAGAGCATCAACTGCGCGGCTACCAAGCGGGTGCAGTCGATTACATCCAGAAACCCATCAATGACATTATTTTGTTATCGAAGGTGAATATATTTCTCGATCTTTACAATAATCGGCAACTGGCTCGATACGAATTAACGCGTAGTGAAGCGATGCGTGCAGCATCAGAAGAAAACGAAGCCCGTTTTCGTCAGGCGCTAACCGATGCGCCGATTCCTATCATGCTACGCGCCGAAGATGGCGAAGTGGTGTTGCTTAACAAGATGTGGTCGGAACTGACTGGCTATACACTCAGTGATATTGCCACGGTCAATGCTTGGCATACTAAAGCTTACGGTGAAGATGAACTGGAAAAATTACAGTGTCTTATCGAGCAACAATTCAATCTGGAAAATTGGAGTGTTATGGGCGAATCCAAGGTGTCCACTGCCGATGGGCGCAATTTGATTTGGGACTTTCGTAGTGGCCTACTAGCGCCGCTACCCGATGGACGGCGCCTGGCGATTACTATGGCTATGGATATGACCGAACGCAAACGTGCCGAAGATGAGATGAGTTTGGCAGCAATGGTATTCCAAAGCTGTAGCGAAGGTATGACCGTCACCGATGCCGATGGCGCAATCATCAGCGTCAATCCTGCTTTTACCCGATTAACCGGTTATTCTTTGCAAGACGCATTCGGCAATACCCCTAGAATTCTCAAATCAGGTCGGCATGATCTGGCATTTTACGAAGCCATGTGGCATGACATCAATACTTCCGGGCATTGGGAGGGAGAAATCTGGAATCGGCGCAAAACGGGTGAAATCTATGTCGAGTGGCTTACCATCAACACGATTTTCAATGAAGATAACACCCCGCAACGGCGGGTGGCATTGTTCTCAGACATCACTCAGAAAAAAGCTTCGGATGAACTAATCTGGCAGCAAGCCAACTTCGATCCATTAACAGGACTGCCCAATCGGCGTATGTTTCATGATCGCCTGGAACAGGAAATTAAAAAAGCTCACCGTAACAATTTACCGCTGGGGCTATTATTTCTCGATCTCGATGGTTTCAAGGCGGTCAATGACACCTTGGGGCACAGTATGGGTGACGAGTTGCTCAAAGAAGCTACCACGCGACTACTCGATTGTGTACGCGAAACTGACACGGTAGCGCGATTGGGTGGCGATGAATTTACTATCATTCTGACCAATCTGGATGAAACTCACAGCGTAGAGCGTGTTGCCAAAGCTATTTTGGCAAAGCTAGTTCAAGCTTTCATCCTTGGTGAGCATTGCGCTCATGTCTCTGCCAGCATTGGCATTACGCTTTATCCGTCCGATGCTGATAACGTGGGGGATCTGCTGAAAAATGCCGATCAAGCGATGTATGCCGCTAAAGATCAAGGCCGTAACCGCTTTAATTACTTTACCCAGGCCATGCAGGAAACGGTACAAAACCATCTACGAATCGCCACCGATTTACGCATTGCCCTGGCTGAGCATCAGTTTGAATTGTACTATCAGCCTATCATCAACTTGGCAACGGGCTCGCTCCACAAAGCGGAGGCGCTTATCCGCTGGCATCATCCTGAACAAGGCCTTATCAGTCCTGCTAAATTTATACCTATCGCCGAAGAAACCGGCATCATTATCGATATTGGCGACTGGGTGTTTCGCAATGCAGCGACTCAGGTTGCTCGCTGGCGCAAGTTGTACTGTCCACAATTTCAAATCAGCGTCAATAAATCCCCCGTACAATTCGGTAATCGGCAAACCCCCTATCAAATTTTACTGGCTTACCTTGACGAGCTAGGTCTGCCAGGTGATAGCATCGTTGTGGAAATTACCGAAAGTTTATTGCTGAAACCCAGCGCGACCACCAGTGAAAAACTGCTGGCTTTTCGTGATGCAGGCATACAAGTGGCGATAGATGATTTTGGCACGGGGTACTCGTGCCTAGCTTATTTACAGAAAATGGATATTGATTACCTTAAAATTGACCAGGCATTCGTTCACGATTTGACGCCTGATGGTAAAAATAGAGCCTTGTGCGCAGCCATCATTGTCATGGCGCATGAACTTGGTTTAAAAGTCATCGCCGAAGGTATAGAAACCCAGCAACAGCACGATTTATTAACGGCAGCTCAATGTGATTATGGGCAAGGCTATTTTTACTCAAAACCACTGACTGCTGCCGCATTCGAGAAACTATTTCAATCGAATAGTCATTAAAAACATAACACCACGAAGGAAAAATTATCATGAGCTTACTGCTTATTGTTTGTCCACACTGTAATGACATAAATCGAGTACCCTCAGAATGTTTAACGCAAAAGACGCCTTGCGATGCCTGCAAACAGGTTTTGTTTGCACAACGGCCATCGAAATTAACTGCAAGAAATTTTCAGTTCTACCTGTCGAATAATGATATTCCGGTCGTCGTACATTTTTGGTCGCCCTCATGTGGATTTAACCCCGCTATGGAAGCTGCTTATACGCTGGCAACCAGTCGGCTAGAACCTTGGGTACGCTTGGCTAGATTAAATGTTGAACAGGAAAAAACAATGGCTGTCCGTTATAAAATCGATAGCACCCCTACCCTGATTTTTTTTAAAAGTGACCGTGAAATTGCCCGCAAGTCAGGTGTGATGACGGCCAGCGAAATTATGAGTTGGGTCAGCGGCTATATTTAAAAACCACCTAATCTTCAGACGTTTGACATCTATACCGTCCTGTTTTAGAGTTCGCCGCTGAGGATATACCCCCACAAAACTATAATTAACTGGAGCGTACAACATGGCTAGACCCTTAATACAATTGGCACTGGATTCTTTAGATTTTGATCAAACCCTAAGCCTAGCTGAACAAACAGCGCCTTATATCGATATTTTTGAAATTGGTACCCCATGTATCAAACACAATGGTGTTGAACTGGTTAAGGCACTAAGAACAAGATTCCCCAATAAGCTGATTTTAGTTGATCTTAAAACAATGGATGCCGGCGAATATGAAGCCACCCCTTTTTATGCCGCCGGCGCTGACATCTGCACCGTGTTGGGCGTATCGGGTATGGCGACTATTGCCGGTGTGATTAAAGCCGCCAAGGCACACCAAGCCGAAGCTCAAATTGATTTAATCAACGTCTCTGACAAACTGGCTTGCGCCCAAGCGGCGGCTGAATTAGGCGCGAATATTATCGGCGTTCATACCGGACTGGATGCTCAAGCCGCAGGACAAACCCCGTTTGCCGATTTAGCCGCTATTGCGTCATTAGGTTTAAAAGTCAGAGTATCAGTAGCAGGCGGTATTAAACCCTCAACCGTCAGACAAGTCGTTGAATCAGGCGCTGATATTATTGTTGTCGGCGCGGCCATCTATGGTGCTGCTTCACCCGCTGAAGCGGCGCGTATTATTCGCGATGCGGCGGATGGCAAAGCGACACATCAGCAAATGGTCATTGATAAAATTTGGTCTGTTTTGAATAAAACGGAAGATTCAAATGCTGAAAGATTAACGCGGATGCTGGATAGAGCGGCGCGTATTTTTGTTTCTGGTGCAGGCCGATCTGGCTTAATCACTAAATTCTTTGCCATGCGTTTAATGCACAGCGGGTACGATGTCAGTGTCGTTGGTGAAATTGTCACGCCCAGTATTAAACGCGGCGACTTGCTAATCATCATTTCAGGTTCTGGCGAAACCGAGCAATTAATTGCTTTCACCAAAAAAGCCAGAGACATAGGTGCCGATATTCTATTAATTACCGCAAAAGAAAAATCAACCATCGGCGATCTGGCTGATGGCGTTTTCCAAATAGGTCAACCAGAACAATATGGCAAAGTACATGGTATGCCGATGGGCACGGTGTTTGAACTATCGACACTGTTTTTCTTAGAAGCCTTAATTTCGCATATCATCCACGAAAAAGGTATTCCTGAAGAAGAAATGCGCTCACGGCACGCGAATATGGAATAAATATTTAGCAGTAAGGCGGATTCGCTGCTAGGCAATCCGCCCTTTGGAGTGACTAATAGCGTTTTGCCTAGCGGCGAATCCGGGACTACGGGACTGCGAAGGTGAAGTAATGGCAAAGTCAATTTCGATGGCAACAAAATATTTTAATCCTTATACCGATTTTGGATTTAAAAAACTGTTCGGTGAGGAAGCCAGCAAAGATTTATTGCAAGATTTTTTAAACCAATTATTGCCACAGCATCATCAAGTGGCGGAATTAAGCTTTAAGAATCCTGAAAAAATAGCCAGCACCCCCAAAGAACGTAAAGCGATTTATGACATCTATTGCAAAACTGCGACAGGTGAACAATTTATTGTGGAAATGCAAAAAGCGAAAGTAAACTTCTTTAAAGATCGGGCATTATTTTATTCCACTTTTCCGATTAAAGAGCAGGCTAAAAAAGGCGTATGGGATTTTAAACTCATGCCGGTATATTTTATTGCCATTTTAAACTTTCACTATGATGAAGAAGAGGAAAGACGTAAATTTCGCCGCGATGTGTGTTTAAAAGACCAAGATGGCGAAATTTTTTACGATAAACTGCATTTTAAATTTTTACAAATGCCGTTATTCACAAAAGCAGAGCATGAATTGGAAACGCATTTTGACAAATGGGTTTATTTTTTAAAAAACTTGGAGAATTTTGACCATATTCCAGCGATTTTAAATGAGCCTATTTTTCAGAAAGGCTTTGAAATCGCTGAGCTGTCTCATTTAACCGCTCGACAATATGAAGCGTATTTAAAAAGTTTAGTGGAGTATTCAGAGGTTAAAAATGTGAGTGATACTTCGTTTGAGGAGGGTGAAAAAATAGGGATTGAAAAAGGGAAGCTTGAAGAGAAACACGCTATTGCGAGAGGAATGTTAGCGAAAAGTTTCGACTTAGAAACGGTTAGCGAATTAACCGGACTCTCACGTTCTGAAGTTGAGAGGTTAGCTAATCCACTTTCAAATGATGAAGAGCAATAAAAATGGATAAAACGTTAAAATCCAGTAGAGACGCATTACAACGTCTCTACGACCGCATTAACCTATCCAGATGAAAGCTTATGGCGTTGGTAATTTTTCAAAAAAAATGCCGGAAGCCTTTATAGGGCAAGTCGGCATTTTGGATTCTTTCATAGTCTCTATCGCGGAACCACCTTACGGGTTAATTTCGCATATCATCCACGAAAAAGGTATTCCTGAAGAAGAAATGCGCTCACGACACGCGAATATGGAGTAAATCAGCCGTAGGGCGCTGGTTATTTCAAAAACTGCGTAACAAGAGGTGAAATATGAGTGTAATCGAAACAGTAGAAGCAAATGGTCAGATTTTCTTAGGGAAAGAATATGCGGGTAAAACCGTTATGGTGGAAGAAACCGAACCTGGGGTGTGGGTAGTGAAGCTGGGTCAGTTTATTCCAGATAGCGAGCGTTGGTTACATGACCCCATTGCCCAAGCAAAATTGGACGAAGCCATTGCTTGGGCCGAAATGACTCCGGCACGAGATAACCTGATTGAAATTGAGGCTGCTGTGAATGGCCGATGAGTCATATTGCTCGATTTGAATAGTCCAGTATTTCAACGTGACTTGTTCGCCTTGAATAAATCAGATCAGAATGCTTTGTTATCGACATTGAAGCGTATTCGGGCAATGACTTGGCAGCAGCTCTATAGGGATTCTGGATTGAAATGGGAAACCATCCATTCCCGCCAAGGCCCTAATGGGCAACGCCTTTATAGCTTTCGCATCAGCCAGGCCTTTCGGGCAGTGGCCTATCGCGAGGATGTATGGCTACGCATTTTGAGCTTACATCCCGATCATGATTCAGCCTATCACTAAAGCCTTTGGCTTTACTTATTCCGGAAGTTAAGGATTTAAAAAAAGTATAGTAACGTAAAAACAAAGGCGTTTTCGCCGCTAGGCAAAACGCCATCGGCCTGCCTCGAAATGGCGGATTGCCTAGCGGCGAATCCACCCTACAGTTCTATTACCTGTAATGATGCAATTGGTTATTTTAATCATGCGGCTGAATTTTAGTATGTAATTAACATCAATTGAAACCGCTGTAATATCACCCTATACAATGGTAAGTAATCAGGATTAAGTTTTGGTATATTTTCACAGCATAACTGATTGAAAATAAAGATGCTATCGCACGGAAATTTTTGTCTGATTACTTATTGTTTTTTTATTACCATGATCTCTATCTAAGCTTTGAACTTATAGCTGCCCTTGGTGTTTATTTTATGATTTTCTGACTGCAATACCTTCCTCAGAATTTCTTCTGGCACTTCTGTTGTTTCTACTGTCAACGTAATAGTGTCGCCTGAAAATGAGAGTGTGTGCTTGAGTATGTATTCTCTGATGAATGGATATTCTTTATCCTTACGATCAATCAAGGCATTAATATTATCAAGTAATATTGATAAATCTTTCCCTCTAATTTTTTTTGAAAGATCACCAATTAATATCTGATGAACGTTGAGTCGTTCTTCTTTCGGGAAGAGTGACATATTCCAAGCCATTATAGTTATAGCTACAACTGCCTGAGTACGATGAATATCTGTATATTTTTTTCGTAAAGGCTCAGACAAGCGAAGAATTGCGTCAGAGATTTTTATGTCATGAATTTGTGATTGAGCAGGAACATTTAATGCTCCTGGTTTCGAGTTATCTTTTTGTGACATACTCACTCCTTGATAATAAATGTGATTGTTTTTAACTCTCAAGCCATTAATGCGTTGTTTTCGACCATGTGTAAACCGCTACAACGCTACACAATGGCACTCAAAGCCACGCACAGCGTGGCTTTAGCGTGTGTAGCATGACACTATACAACTACCAATACCTTCGCCAAAAATCAGTCAAAAGTAGGATGAATACGTCCAATGTTAGCGGCTTGTAAGTAATCACGCAAAAGTCATCGTATATTCTTTACCGACCTTATCTAGTATCTGAAGTGCCTCGTTTTTTAGGTGTTCGTAAAACTGTAAGGCGGATTTGCCGCTAGGCAATCCGCCATTTTGGTAGCGTATCGATGGCGGTTTGCTGTCGCGAAACCGCCTTACGGGTTACGGGTTGCCTCGAAATGGCGGATTGCCTAGCGGCGAATCCACCCTACAGTTCTATCCCCCGCGCACCAGCCGAACACCGCCACCGCCATTTTTGTCACCCGACATGCCAGCCCCCCCATTAAGGAAGTGTACGACCCCCGCGCTGTTACCGCTCGTGGCACTGGAAGTAGACGACCAAAACCACTCAGAAAGACTATCCGTTGCATTGGGAAACGCTGTTATATTTATAGCTGGGTCATAACAACTGACTTCAACTAGCGATTGTAACTCTTTTTGATTAGGCAACCGCCAATCCGTTTCCCCTGCAAAAACAGCATCTTTAGCCATTTGCAATGCGTCTAGCCATGTGTGTTTTTGCCAAGAACCCGTACAAGTGTTGTTACTCCATGTTTGTCCTAAAGCACAACGCATCCAGGTTAAAGAGGTTTTTTTATCAAGCACAGTGCCATTCGTATTGACGACATAGCGACTATCTGGCGCACTGGCAACCATAACAGTGGGAATACATTGTTGAGCCATACTTAAATTTGCCTGAGCTAATAAACAAAAGTAGAGGGTTAGCTTAAAGAGTTTCATAAAATATCCTCCGAAGGATAATAAAAATTAAAAAGCGTATTTGCATTGTTTTTCACATTTTATAAATGTTGCAACTCATTATTGAGCAAGCAAAAACAAAAATCACTGCCCTCCACGCACCAGCCGAACAGTAAGGTTATTGTAGTTAAACTTAAAGCCAAATCCTGCATCACCCGTCAAGAAACTCACAAACCACGCTTGATTATAACTATCGCCAACAAAGGGGGTAGACGACCAAAACCAAAGCCCTACCGTATTTGGAAAATAAGCGATGTCAATAGCTGGATTGTAACGACTGTAATCAACAATTGAAAATAGCTCGTCTCTGTCTGGCACGCGCCAATCCTTATGACCACACCAACCCACTGCATTTACGGCTTTAACAAAAGCATCCGTATGACAAGCACTGGTACTGCCACAATACGCCCCCGTTGTACCGCCTACTGCGCCGCCGTTTTTGGTGTTGCCTGGATTGTACCAAGTATAAGACCAATCTTTGTCGTGTAAGCCATTATCATCGGTTTTCACTTCCCACATCAGCCCCGTCACATTGTCTTGGACACAGTTCCAACTGGTGGCAGTTGCTGCTAATGCTGTGCCTGTCTTGCTGATTTTGGTGAAATCAAAGCCCGCATGACCGTCGCTGTTATTGTTTTTAGTCACATCTCGCCCTGATTGCGCATCTTGTTGAGGATAAACGCTAATGGGGCAAGCGAGATTCTTTTCAGTCGCATTTGAACAAGTCGTCATACCCGTATCATTGAGTTTGCCATAACAGCCAGTCGCAGTGATTTTAGGAGAACTCATTAATTCAGCATTTGTAGCCGCAAAACGCACGGAAAACTTATGTTTCAACGTATTGCGAACACTGGCAGGCAGAACGTAAGAAAAGCCGTATTTTTTATCACCAATAGTTAAATCATTGCGTAACAGACTGGCAGTGACGGTTGCCAGTTTTAAATTACCATCATAAATAGTCAGTTTAACGCGAGCAGCAAGGCTGGCATTATCCCAAGCCCAACCTTTAATCGCGGCACAATCCGCCGACTCCAGTGTGCCTTCTAATACCGCAAAAGCATTCACACAAGGAAAAGACAGCAATACAGCCATCGCCAGTTTAGTTTTAATAAATTGCCTCATAAAATCATCTCCTAAAAATAATAAACCAAGTAGAACCCATGCACTTTAACGGATATAAGTAACTGAGCATATTTCTTTTAAAACTGTAAGGTGGATTCGCCGCTAGGCAATCCGCCATTTTGGTAGCGTATCGATGGCGGTTTGCTGTCGCGAAACCGCCTTACGGGTTTTAACACTTGTGTGGCATAACTTATTACTGAAACCTCTGCTTATATTTTGTTAAAATAAACCCTTCATAGTACATAAAGAGAAATTCAGAAACGTGTCAAAAGTTAAATATATAGATTTATTTGCAGGTATGGGTGGAATTAGGCTGGGATTTAGTCAAGCGTGTGATGAACTTGGATTAAGTCATGAATGTGTTTTTTCCTCAGAAATAAAGCCTCATGCGATAGACATATATAAATATAATTTCAATGAAAATAATATTCATGGCGATATTACACAAATAAACGCGAGTGATATTCCAGATTTTGATTATTTGTTAGCAGGTTTTCCATGTCAAGCATTCAGTACAGCGGGAAAACAATTAGGGTTTGAGGACATAAGAGGAACGTTATTTTTTGATGTGGCGAGAATATTAAAAGAAAAAAAACCAAAAGGCTTTATTCTTGAAAATGTCGATGGCTTTGTAACACATGATAAAGTATGCAAAACCGATGACATAGGCAAAACATTAAAAATTATTTTAAAAACACTAAAAGGATTAAATTATAAAGTGACATGGAAAGTATTAGATGCTGCAAATTTTGGCGTTCCTCAAACAAGAAAAAGAGTTTTTATAATAGGTCATTTAATAACCGAACCAAATTTAGAAAATTTTAATTTTAGAAAAAGTAAAATTGGCGATATTTTAGAGCAAGGATTGCCAACAATGACAACGGGGTTTATTGAAAAATTATTAAAACATTATAATGTGGATGAGCTTAAAGGAAAGGCTATTAAAGATAAACGCGGGGGTGAAGACAATATTCACAGTTGGGATATAGCCATAAAAGGTGAAATAAATAACGATCAAAAAATAATATTAGAACGCCTTCTGCGTGAAAGAAGAAAAAAACACTGGGCAAAAGTAAAAGGCATTACATGGATGGATGGAATGCCACTCACATACCATGAAATCGCATCATTTTGCACAGATATTCCATCTGAACAACTCAAAAACCTATTATCTGATTTAGAAAAAAAAGGTTACGTCAAGCTAGAGCATCCAAAAGATATAATGACTATTGATGGAAAAAATAAACGCCATCCAGATACAAGCAAAGATAAAGGTTACAACATCGTAACAGGCAAATTAAGCTTTGAGCTTAATGAGATTCTACATCCAAAAGACATAGCAAATACCTTAGTTGCCACTGAGGTTGATAGAATAGGTGTGGTAGATGGTGAAGGAATAAGAAGATTATCCGATAAAGAATGCTTACGATTTTTTGGATTTCCAGATAGTTATCAATCTAATATTCCTAATAAAAAATTATATGATTTAATAGGAAA
>CANNKH010000035.1 GCA_947504985.1 Methylococcaceae bacterium
CAATTATTCAATGGCTTATGCCCAACCTTTAATGAATACTTCCGTTCTAAGAACGGTGCCCCACATGGAACTAATGTTATAAATGAACAATAAATTATTAACTGCTTTTGATAAGCTTAGCTTGCCAGAACAAGCCATTTTGATGGTGTTGGCTGTTGTTTATGCGCCTATTGGCCAAACCAATTTACGTAACTTAATAATAAAATCAGCTGGTTTTGAGCCAATTACACCAAGTTTGATAGATGCTTCTCTAAAAACCAAATTACAAAGGGCAAAATTGCTGGTGACAAACAGCGAGGGTTGGTCCTGCCCTGCTGATATGGCTGAGATATTAATGCGCCGCGCCGTTGCCGAACCCTGGTTTAAAACACTGGCGTCGTTATTGGTCAATCGCAATGAATATTATCCGTCCCATCGTAACGCCGCCAGCCATGTTGCTAAACAAGTGCGGCTGTTTTTATACCAAGGCAACGCACCTGGATTTATCGCCAACATAGATTATCTTCATGCCAATTATCCGCAATTTTTTGCTGAACATATCAATCGGATATTCTTTAACGATTTTGATGCTGACTGGTTTGCGGCGTTGCCAGATCTCATCAAATATGGCGCGTTAAGACATCTGATTGCCACTGACTACCGACAATTTTGTGATGTTTCATTACCCTATCAATTATTCGAACAGTTCTTTGGGGCAAGTATAAGCAAACCTGCACTTCCTGAAATCGCCCATGCCGCTATTGAGCAGCATCTGTTGCGTGGAAATTTTCAGGACACCGAACGCTGGCTGGAGGGTGATACCTCTGCGGAGGGTTTGAAGCTACTGGCAACGATGCGTTTTTTGCAAAACCGTAATGATGAAGCCACCGCCTTGTTCTACGCCGCACTCAAGCAATTGAAGAAAGACACCGGCAAACGCAATCTTACGATCTACGGATGGCATGGTTATTTTTTCAGTCTGGCTTTGTTGCGCTCAAAAACAGGCGAAAACTTGCTGTATCTTAAACAGCAGCATTTACCGATGACGTTGAAAGCAGAGGTGGCTGGATTTATTCATTTGAATGCCATCTTGAAGGAAGCCATTGATGTCTACCAAGCTAAATTAAAGCCGGAACAATGCACTTATCTCTATAGGAGCCTTAATAATACCTACGAACGCCTGTTTCATGCTTTGATTCTGTACTGGTTAGGTGAAACCGAGTGGATGCTTAATCCATCCAATAAGGATTTTTTAAGACAATTGGCCGGATATTGTCAAAAAGCGCAGGCCTACGGTTATGTCTGGTATGCCGCCGTAAGTTCAGCGTTATTGCAACGCCTAGAGTATAGCGACCAGGATTGCCGGCAAATCGCAAAATTCTATGCGGATACGCCGTTTATTCAGATCCTCGATTTATTGCCGACCGTATCGGTATGGGAGCGGGCGTTGACGGCACTTACGCAATTAAGCGCACAACCGAATACAGCACCATCATTGCAAGAACTACGCATGATATGGAGCATCGCGATGGAACGGGATGATGTCTTTTTAACACCTAAAGAACAGCGTTTAGGCAAAAATGGCCATTGGACCAAAGGCCGCCCTGTCGCATTGAAAAAACTTTACCATGATCAGGCGGATTATGATTATTTGTCTGAGCAGGATCGTAAGATTTGTGCACACATCACCTTGGAAAGAGATCGCGATCATTACGGCTATTACGGAAAAGAATGTTATGAGTTATCGACGGATGGCTTATTGGCCGCTGTCGGTCATCCTAATATTTACTGGGCAGGACAAGAGCAATCCCATTCGCCTGTTGATATTAGTATTGCGCAGCCGCAATTACTGGTTAAAGAGCAGTTGCCCAATTTACATATTTCCCTGATACCACAGATTGCGGGGCAACAAATCATTGCTCAGAAAACCGCCAGTGGATTAATGCTGTATGTCATTAATGACCAGCATCGCCAAGTCGCCGAAATATTGGGTAAAGACGGTCTGACTGTACCGGCTCAAGCACGTCAGCAGGTTATCGATTCGATTGCATCGATAGCGTCGATGCTGACCGTGCAATCGGATATTGGCGGATCGTCTAGCAATGCCATAGAAGTTCCGGTCGATAGCCGGTTGCATATTCATTTGCAGCCAGTAGGGCAGGGCATACAGATAGACGTGTTTGTGCAACCGTTTTTTGACGGCGGGCCGCTATTTAAACCAGGTGCAGGCGGTACCACCGTATTGGCGGATATTGACGGCAAGCAGCTGCAAACCACGCGTGATTTCAAGCTTGAAAATAAATACACCAAAAAGCTGTTCGATGCCTGCCCTGAACTGTACAAAGATAACGAATTAAAATGGCTGCTCGATGACCCTGAAACCGCGCTGGAAGCGTTGTTGCATTGCCAGGCGCTAGGTGATTTTGCTGTGCTGGAATGGCCTAAAGGCAAAAAGATCAAGCTCAGCCATGAAGTCGGTTTATCCCAAGCGAAGTTTTCGGTGCGTAAAGAGCGCGACTGGTTTAACGTTGAAGGCGATTTGGTGATCGATGACGAGCAAGTTTTTAATATGCAGCGTTTGATGCACTTATTAAGCAGCTCGTCTGGGCGCTTCCTTAGACTGGAAGACGGACAAATTATCGCCCTGACACGCGAACTGCGCCATCGCCTTGATGACTTGTCGGGCTTGGGCGAGGTGCATGATGATAAAGTCCGCTTTCATCCGTTAGCCGCACAGGCGCTCGACGACATCACCGACGGCATGACGATAAGCGCCAGTAAGCCGTGGAAAGACCAGTTAAAGCGACTCAACGAAATCAGCGACTTAAATCCCAAACTGCCGTCCACGTTGCAAGGCGAATTGCGTGATTACCAATGCGAGGGCTATCAATGGATGATGCGGCTAGCGCATTGGGGGGCGGGCGCCTGTTTGGCCGATGACATGGGCCTAGGCAAGACCGTGCAGGCGCTGGCGTTGATTTTATCGCGCGCACCGGACGGCCCTACGCTGATTCTGGCGCCGACCTCCGTGTGTATCAATTGGCTGGAAGAATGCCAGCGCTTTGCGCCTACGCTCAATGTGCAGCATTTCGGTTACGGTGACCGGCAAGCCATGCTCGACAATGCCGATGCCTTCGATTTAATCGTTTGCAGTTATGGTTTATTGCAAACCGAAGGCGAGCGGTTGGCGCAAAAACATTGGCATACGCTAGTTGCCGATGAAGCACAGGCGATTAAAAATACCCTGACCAAACGTTCTAAAGCGGCGATGGCTTTACAAGCTGATTTTAAATTGATTACCACCGGCACGCCGATAGAAAATCATTTAGGTGAATTATGGAATTTGTTCAACTTCATAAATCCGGGCTTGCTTGGTTCATTAAGCAAATTTAATGAACGCTATGCACTGGCTATCGAAAACAACCAAGACAGAGAAGTACAGCAACGCCTGAAAAAACTGTTGCGCCCGTTTATTTTGCGGCGCTTGAAAAACGATGTGTTGACCGAATTACCGCCGCGCACGGAAGTGACGCTGCATATTGAGCTGAGTGCCGATGAGCGCGCCTTTTATGAGGCGTTGCGCCGTAACGCGATGCAAGCCATCGCCGAAGCGTCGGAACAGCAGGGCAATCCGCAATTGAAAGTGCTGGCAGAAATCATGAAATTGCGCCGCGCCTGTTGTCATCCACGATTGGTGATGGATGAAAGCCCCATTAATAGTTCCAAACTACAAGCCTTTGAAGAACTGGTCGATGAATTGCTGGAAAACCAACATAAGGCACTGGTGTTCAGCCAGTTTGTCGGGCATTTAAGCCTGATTCGTGAACGGCTGGATCAAAAAGGCATAGGCTATCATTATCTGGATGGTTCAACGCCTGTCCCTGAGCGTAAAAAAGCGATGAATGCGTTTCAGGCCGGCGATGGCGATTTATTTTTAATCAGCCTTAAAGCGGGCGGTACCGGCTTAAACCTGACCGCTGCCGATTATGTCATCCACATGGATCCGTGGTGGAATCCGGCCGTCGAAGATCAGGCCTCCGACCGTGCGCATCGTATGGGGCAAAAACGTCCGGTGACGATATACCGGCTGGTCGCAAAAGATACGATAGAAGACAAGATTGTCGATTTGCATAAACATAAGCGGGATTTGGCGAATAGCTTGCTGGAGGGTGGTGAAGTGAGCGGTAAAATGTCGGTTCAAGACATGATGGCGTTGCTTAATGAAATAGATTAAACACGGTCTGTGCACTTATTTGTACGCAATACTCATTCCTTAGCTGATTTTAACGAACAAGAGTTAACGAACTAATGACTTCATCAAAAACCATATTAATCACTGGTTGTTCTACAGGTATCGGTTATTGCACCGCTCACGCATTAAAAAAGCGAGGACATCATGTTATTGCCACTGCACGAAACTCAACGGATGTCGAACGCTTGACTCAGGAAGGTTTTACCGCAATATCCTTAGATTTAGCAGATAGTGCCAGCATTCAACAGGCGGTCAAGCAGATGCTAGAAATAAC
This sequence comes from Methylococcaceae bacterium, assembly GCA_947504985.1. GTDB lineage: Bacteria > Pseudomonadota > Gammaproteobacteria > Methylococcales > Methylomonadaceae > Methylovulum. Next base: position 4,506 of record CANNKH010000035.1, read on the forward strand.
CGGTGGCAAAATAGATGCACTCTTTAACAATGCGGCTTTTGGTCAACCCGGAGCCGTTGAAGATTTAAGTCGTGAGGTGCTACGCTTTCAATTTGAAACTAATTTGTTTGGAACTCATGAACTGACTAATTTATTGATACCCATAATGCGTAAACAAGGGCATGGACGAATTATTTATAACAGCTCGATTCTTGGTTTGGTGGCAATGACATATCGCGGCGCCTATAACGCCAGTAAATTTGCATTGGAAGGCTTGGCTGATACTTTGCGTCTGGAATTACATGGCAGCAATATTTATATTTCATTGATAGAACCGGGGCCTATTTTGAGTGATTTCAGAAAGAATTCTTTAATACTCTATAAGCAAAACATTGATTCAACCTCTAGCTTTCATAGAGAAGCTTACAATGCCATCGTAACAAGATTGGAAAAAGAAGGTTCTGCCGCTCCATTTACCTTACCGGCACAAGCCGTCGCCGAAAAAGTAATACACGCCTTGGAAGCAAGGCGTCCCAAGATACGCTATTACGTAACCTTCCCAACGTATTTATTTGCCTTCTTTAAACGTATCTTGCCGACAACTTGGTTGGACAGCCTACTTAGAAAATTTTAAACAAGGTCATTTGTTTCATCAAGCTATCATTTAACCGTTACTTTTTTGTAAGGTCTTATTCACGCATCAATTTAAGAAACGCGCGCGAAACAAGCTGAACAACGGTATTACAGCGTTTTCAGGTCAAGTTAGGATTCCATGACTGCCCGTCCTCAAAGGACTGGCAGTCATCCTGTTGCCGAGTGTGTCGTACCTGTTCCTAACCGACATTGAAACCGCTGTATCATCCAATGTGACTATCATACTAATACATGCCGCCATCTTTACCATACTTTCAACAGCTTGTTGCTGTCATGAAATGGTAAACAAAACTTAACTTCCTTGTCATAGAATAGTCTTAATCTTTATCCTCAAAGTAAATTAAAGAACAATAATTAAGCTGGAAATCGATGATTTCCTTTCTACAAAAGCATTACGTATTTTGTGGAACTTTAGAGAGGATAACAAAATGAAACTGCTACTTTCTATACATAAATATGATGTCTTCATGTTCACTTGGCTGGTTAACGCGAGGATGCACGGAACGTTAACCCATTTCAGCCGATTCTTGTCAAAAACCGGAGATGGTCAGCTTTATACCATTATTATTGGGTTATTATATTTCAGAGAAGGTTTTGAAAATCCATTACTGCAAGCTATCCTGCTTGCCTTTTTGCTGGAAAGACCCTTTTATTTTTTATTAAAAAACGGCTTCAAGCGTAATCGCCCAGAAGCCGCATTAAAAAACTTTCGTAGTATTATCAAGCCATCAGATAAATTCAGTTTTCCATCAGGACATACCTCAGCGGCATTTATGATGGCAACACTGCTGGGTTATTTTCTACCCGCTTTATTGATACCGTTGTATTGCTGGGCATCATTGGTTGGTTTTTCGCGTGTTGTGCTGGGGGTTCATTTTCCAACCGATACCTTAGTTGGCGTTATTTTAGGTGTTAGCACTGCATTTTTTAGTTTGGGACAGGTTTTATAATGAAAATTTTTTACGGCGTTCAAGGTACTGGTAACGGTCACATCACTCGTGCCAGAGTCATGGCAAAAGAACTTTATGCAGCGGGAGTTGACGTTACTTTTCAATTTACGGGTCGCCCGGCAGATAAATATTTTGATATGGAAATATTTGATGGCTACCAATTGCGCACCGGTTTGACGTTTAATACCGATAAAGGTCAAGTTAGCTACCTAAAAACCGCGCGTGACGTAAAGCCGATTACGTTTTTCAAAGACATAAACGCGCTGGACTTATCGGGCTATGATCTTGTTATTACCGATTTTGAACCTGTCACCGCTTGGGCGGCAAGAAAGCAGAAAAAATCAGTGCTAGGGATTGGTCATCAATATGCTTTTAATCACAATATTCCTAGAGCCGGATCTGATCCTATCGCTAATCAGGTCATGAAATATTTCGCTCCTGCAGATATAAGTGTTGGCTTACACTGGCATCATTTTGGGCAACCGGTTTTACCGCCTATTATTGAAACACCAGAGGCTCCTCGTAGCATCATCAAAAATAAAATTGTGGTTTATCTTCCATTTGAAGATCAACATGAGGTGGTTAAAATTTTAGCACCCTTCGAAAACTTCGATTTTCATCTTTATTGCCCTGAAGTAGTCGAGTCCAAGTTTGATCACATCGTCTGTAATCCATTGTCACGCACAGGATTTCAAAAAGATCTGTATGATTGCGCAGGCATTATCAGCAATGCTGGCTTTGAATTGGCAAGTGAAGCGTTACAGTTAGGCAAAAAGATTCTGGCTAAGCCGCTGCATTCGCAAATGGAACAAATATCTAATGCGGCTGCGTTGAAAGAGCTTGGTTATGGACACACCATGACCGACATGGACAGCTCGGTCATTCAGCACTGGCTGCATGACAATCATGCAATACACATTACCTACCCCAATGTCGCAAAGGAAATTGTGCAATGGATACAAGCGGGTATGCCTAAAATGGATGCTGATTATATTGAAAAAATTTGGGATACCGTCGATATTCTAAAAGTCGACATTTCAAAGGCCTAATGATTATCTGACACAAGGGTGGTTTTGCCCTTGTGTCAGAGCGAATAGATTAGTCATTCATCTGAGCATTTTGCATTAACCTATAGATTGAAATAACGTTGCTTGCTTGCAACGTTTTCTCTGGCTTTCCAAAGATATAGCCTTGCGCTAAGTCAACCCCTATTTCTTGTAGCTTCGCCACTACATCAGGACTTTGAACAAACTCCGCAATGGTTTTTTTTCCCAACTTTGCTGCGATTTCAACAATAGATCTCACTAACACCTGATCGGTTTCGTCGTTGATTAGGTTTTGAATAAATTGGCCGTCAATTTTGATGTAATCGACAGGAAATTTTTTAAGATAATTGAATGAACAAAAGCCAGCCCCAAAATCATCCAAGGCAAATTTACAGCCTAATGCCCTTATTTGTAGAATCATATTTCTAGTTTGCTCAAAGTTATCAACGGCGGCTGTTTCTGTAATTTCAAACATCAATCTGCCCGCATCTACCCACGTCATTTTTAGCTTGTCTTTGATCAAATAAAATAGCGACTTATCCTGAAATGCTACACTGGATAAATTAACCGCCAGAGAAACATGTGCCATAAAATCTGGCAAAGCAGCGAGGTAGTCAATTGCATTTTCGACAACCCATAAATCAACGCTATGAATCAACCCCATTCTTTCAGCAACGGGAATGAATATGGTCGGACTTATGGTTTCATTGTCGTCTTTTCCTTTCATTCTCAACAAGACTTCATAATGAGAAATGCGCTCACTATGAAGGTCAATCACGGGTTGAAATACCAGGAAAAAACGTGCATCAATCAGCGCTTTTCTGATTAACGGCGCCCAATAAACATCATGTTGTCTTTCAAGAACACCGCTATCTGTGTCATTGTATTCCCATACCATATTCCTGCCATTCTCTTTAGCCATTCTGCAGGCCTGGCGAGCGCGAGAAATAAGGTCGCTAGGATGATAAATAGTTTTATCGTTTTGTAATAATGAGGCGATGCCGATAGAAACCGTTGAATTATAAACAACATCATCAACAAAAAAGCGGAACTCATCGAGGGCTTTTCTTATTTTTTCGGCAAATTGGTGGGTGTCATCGGCGCTCTGGTTATCCAGATAAAGGCAAAACTCGTCCGAGCCAATCCGAGTAAAGCTATAGGTTTTATTTACCAGCATTCTGATCGCTGTAACCACTTCAACAATGAGTCGGTCACCTACCTTATAGCCCTCCAACTCGTTGATTAAACTAAATCTATCTATATCGATATAGAGTAACGCTCCATTTTTAGGCAGCTTTTTATTACGCTTAAGGATAATCCATAAGTGCCGCTCAAAATTTTGTCTATTAAGCAGCCCAGTCAATTCATCATGGGCAATTAAATATTTTAATTTTGCATCGACCACTTTTCTTTCTGCCAACTCATTGGTTAGCAATTCTTCATTCATATACCGTAAACGGCGCTCACGCTTTATTGCTAATTGAAAATGAATGGCCATCAACAATTCAGCCTTGTTTAAAGGCAATTCCAGATGATAAATCAGACCGTTAGCCTGAGCGCGGTCAAGTAGGGTATCTGACTCGTATTCCAGAGATTGTTTATATTGGGTACCTAAAATAATCATTGGAACAGTATAGGCATCCTGTGCGCCTGCAAGTGCTTTGCACATATCCGCGATGCGGCATTCAGGGAGATGTTCACTGATAATTAATATGCCCACTTTTTCAGGATGTCTGTAATAAGGTCGAAGTGTCTCATAGACGCTACTGGTATCTTGAGCGATCTGAAGATTTGAAAAGCCGTGATCAGCAAGGTAATGGGTTATGTTCTGAGCAATGTCCAGATTACTTTCTGCGACGATAATCAATCTTTCTTTTGCATTACTCATCATAAAGCCAGTCCTGTATTTTTAGTGCCACTTAAACTCACTGTGCTTAAAGTTCATGTGAATGTCTGGATTACTTTACCGTAAACAGAATACCCTGTCATATTCAGGTCGAGTTTTCGAAAAATTCTGGGACGTGTGTTGGATTATTTGATTACTGCGTAAGTGGGAAAACGTCTTTATAATTCTAGCATTCAACATCGGTTATTGTTATTTCTAAGCCTGTCACTTTCTAGTGCGTTTAAATTTTAAGTAGACTAAGGGGTAAAATTGTTCTTATGCAAACTAAACAACCTACCGACCTATCAATTTGTGATCTTCTGAGTGGAGACTTGCAACTAACGACGCCGCCCAATATTTATTTCGAATTACAAAAAGTTATTCAAAATCCTAGCCAGTCTATGGAAAATATTGCTGAGATTATTGAGAAAGATCCCGCGCTCACATTACAGTTGCTAAAGATTGTAAATAGCGCATTCTATGGATTTCCTTTCACAATAGTCAGTATTAAGCGCGCAGTTGCCATGATTGGTGCGACTGAACTGCAAAATCTGGTGCTTGCTGCTGTGATTATGGATAAATTTTCCAGCTTGCCGGGTGGAATTATAACCATGCGCGATTTTTGGGCAAAAAGCCTGCGTTGCGCACTCATCGCAAAAGAACTTAATATTCACCTGAAATATGGTCAGAACGAGACGCTATTTGTTTGTGGCTTATTGCACAACATTGGTCAATTAGTGTTTTATCGTCGTATACCGGAATTAGCTAGAACCGTTGCCATGCTCCAACAGGACTTTACCGATGTTGAAGAAATCAGCTTAGAAGAAACTATTATCGGTTTTGATCACTATCAAACCGGTGCCGCATTAACCGAGCTATGGAAGTTGCCTGAAATGATTACTCAAAGTATGAAACTGCATAGTGCGCCTAACCCTAACAGTCCGTTTCACGCCATTGCAACACTGATTAAAGCAGCTAATCAGTGCAGCCGAGTAAATAAAAATGATTTTATCGATATAACAACTGACTTGGGTTTATCGAGTGAAATAATGGCGATGATTATGGAAAAAAGTCAGCACCAATTCGATGTCATTTTCAAGATATTCTATTCAAACTAAGCTTAGGTATGGGCATGAAATAATTAAGGAATGGTTACAAAACAACGTTGTTGCGTGTCTTGTAACCTTCGGTGGATACTATGACTGCCCGTCCTCAAAGGACTGGCAGTCATTATATTGACGAGCGTGTCGTACTAGCAATGGAGACGCCTACTCTTGCATCTCCATACTATTCTGAGAACTATTTTAAATAGGAATATCATCCACTTTTTCAGCGGCGGTATCGATAGCGTCATGCGCGGAATTACCCACGCCAGGAACAATCGAAACAACAGCCCCGCCCACACGCATTGGCACACTAGCTACTTTAGTAAGAACACAACCTTGTAAAATAGTCACTGAAAATATTAATAACAGCACGTTAGATAACTTCACGATAAGCTCCATTGTTAAATGATGTCGGAATGAGTGTGTACAATAACCTGCAATCAACAAGACGACAATGGCTCTCTTATGCCAGCGGTGTCTCATTATCTCTAAATATTGTCTGTATCCGTAAGCTATGAATCTCGTACTTTATCGATTTTTTTCTCTCTCTATTATTTTGACCAGCTTGATATTGTCCGCTTGTAATGCCGTTTATCATTCCGAATTGGTGAAATTGGTGAAAGCGGATTTAGTTAACACCTCACCGTATCTATTCAAGCTTACAAAAATCTTTCCTAGCGAAACCTATTCTTCAGTAACTTTTGATGCCAGTATTATTGCCTCACCCGTGCTGGATACTTCGCAAAGTAAATTACGCATTATTGTTCCGATTTCCAACGGAATGGTTGCCGGAATCGATGCTGAAACTGGCGCATTGGATTGGCAAATTAGCGCGCCAACACCGGAAGGTCAACGCGCTGAGCTTATCTCCACCCCTGTTGTTATCAATAACAAGCTGGTTATTTTGTATCAATGCCTCGACACAGGTGTTCGTACTAGCCACCGCTTGGCCGTTATTGATCTGAGAACAAAGCAACTGGATAGCACCTTTCCAGTGCTAATTTTTGCTGCGGAGCAAAAGTCAGTTGATGGTAAGGCAACCATAAAATTTAATCCGCCTACCGCTTACTCTCATGCCGCCTTAAAGCATATCGACAGGGCGGACTCTCAATATGGTTTTGTTTATGCCGCATTTGGCAATGCGGGTGATATTCAACCTTTTCACGGTTGGTTTTTTGAAATTGACATGGATGTCTGGCAAAAAAAAGGGGCTCAACAGGCCATCAGAAATGTATTATTGACCACACAGGAAGCTGAATGTCCGTCCAAAATGGAGTACGGCACTCAAGAAATGATCTGCGGTGGTGGCATTTGGGTACCTACTGGGCCACTGATTAGCCAAGTTGAAAATAAGGTTGAAATATTCATTCCAACGGGCAATGGACAGGTTGATCTTGCCCGACATGATTATGCCAATGCCTTGATGCGAGTAAAGCCTGGTCTGCAATTTGATGCTGGTTGTGATGCGCGATTATGTGCAAACTTTAATCCGCTTAAGCCCGATCCGGCGTGCATGACATCGTGTAGAAACCTGTTTATTCCAAGATTGGCAGCAGGTAATGCGCCTATTAAACCGCCTTACCATGAATGTGATGACAAGGATTTCTGGGAATGTTTGGCCTGGATGGATTACGATTTAGGCGCCAATACACCGATTAAAATTGAGCTGAAAAATGGCCGTAGTGTATTGGTTCAGGCAGGCAAAGATGGTGGTGCTTATCTGCTTGATGCCGAACAGTTGGGCAGACAATATGATCGTCTACAAATAGCCAAGCTGTGCGGTTCGCCAACTGATCTATGTAAACTTAGCTGGGCGGGCATGATTGTTACGCAACCGGTACAAACTATTGTCGATGACGAATCTGTGGCCATAATACCTACTTTTAGTGCTGATAAAACCAATGGGGCAGGTTTGGTCGCCTTAAAAATTGTGCTGGAAAACAATCAGCCAAAATTCAAGCCGTTCTGGCGATTTCCTGAGGGTAACGCGCCTGAAGCGTTGCAAATGTTTCGCAGTCATCCCTCGTTTCCGGTATTAACCACGCATTTAGGTCATCAAAAGGAGGCCATTATCTGGATAGTTGATATTGGCGCACCCGGTACGCTTTACGGTATTCGTGCTAAAGATGGTGTTATGGTTGCTAAACAGCACTTGCAAGGCAGTGGTCGTCAGTTGTCTATGCCGCTGATTGTTGGTAACAAAATTTATCTGGCATCAATCGTACCTAATACCGGAAAAGCCATGATAGAGGCTTATCGCATAGCATCCCCCCAGTGATAATACTTTCATTTTTTAGGCGTTGACCTCAGTAGAGAGGCAGAACTTTGCGTCTCTACATCTTCTCGACATTGATTAATTTTAGACCTGGCGGTAAGGCTTCACCAAAAAGCTGCTTTTCTTCTTTTTCATCCAATTCTTTAACTTGTTCAACTAAGGCTAGCCATGAAGCGGGTAATTTACTTACTTTAAGTTTATTGATGATTTGTTCGCGCACCTTTTCATTAATGTCAGCGGTTCTGTCACCGCTCATTCTGGCAAGCAAAGTTGCGGCAAAGCCAATATGAGGGGATTTTTTCCAATCTTCAGATAGCATTGGAGTCAACCAGTCGCTCACAATGTCGGCCGGAATGACATTATGACGGCTACCATGAAAAGGAACGCGTGCGCCGATACGCCCTATCGCCCACCAAGTTTGATCGGGTTCGCTGGCTTTTTGCAAACGTTTTAACAACCAGCCACCCAGTTGTATTTTTTTCTCGACTGGCAATCGCTCTAAAACAGCGGAGAGCCGCACAATTTCTTCGTAACCTCGGTTTTTGATATGCTTGGCAACACTCGGTTGCCGAGCGGCTGACGGATCGATATATTTGGCAATATCGGCAAAAATGCGTTCTTGGGCTTGTGCATCGAGACCGCCCGCAATGCGTCGCCACAACGTCCACCACTCCGTCCAATTTTGGGTTTCATTGATAAATTGAATGCCGTGCGAATAATTTTTCCACAATTGTTCAACTCGCCAGTCATCAAGCGGATAACCAAAACCGGGGCGCAAACAGAAACCTATCAGACTCAGCCAGACGCGCTCATGGTGCACTGAGCGTCGTTGATATTTAGACCCTTCTATCAATAGCGGAAACATGGCTCTTAATAGTGGCATATCCCATTCCGCACGCGGATTTCCACTAATTTTTTCAAGATCAACGCGTAGGTTTTTAACCGCATTTGGATTCGCCTGCTTAGATTTTGCACCGAACACCGTCTGTATTTTTTCTTCGATAAGTAACATTTTCGACGCGGGTAACGCGGTATCAGCGGGTAGGCTGACGCGACCTTTTTTTCTTATTTGAAATTCAACATCCCAGCGTTGTCGGTTATCTGCAACAGCAACACATTGAATTTTTAGCGTACCGAGTTCTGTTTGGGTCACAGCTAGCTGCACAATGACTTCAGCATGGGGTTTGCCGTTGCCCTCTTGAGCGTCTTGCTGATGTTCAAGCGCAACAGCCAAGGGGGGGAGGGAATGAAATTGATCATTAATTTCGGCAATATCGCCCGCCTTGAAATCGCTATCTCCGGTTATTGAGGCTAGATGAAAGCGCACGGGACTGCCTAAGCGGAGCATAAATTGCCGGTCATTTAAAATGACTTCGTCGCCTTCTTCACTGCCTCTGGGTAAAATGCAAACGCCTTGTTGTAATGACTTTTCAGTGTCGGTTTCAACCAACAGAAAGTAACTTCGTGCTGCACCACCACCAATTTTGAGCTTCTGTTCGCGTCGTGCCAACACATAGCTAACGGCACCAAAGGCTACCGCTAATTCAGGATGTTCGTTTTTAAGCAATACCGGAGGATTGCCTCGCCATGAGGCGATTAAATTCAGTAGGCGTTGTGTAATCGGTTGACTGCGGAACACGCCGCCATTGAGTAACAGCGCGTCAGGCACACAGCCTTCGCCATCGAGCGCTTCTTGCGATGCCGTTTTATATTGCTTTAAAAAGGCGGCAATATGTTTGCTCACCGCTGGCTCAGACGTATAGGGCAGGCCAAATTCAACAATTCCACTACGCTTTCTATCAGGTAAATCTTCCAAACCCGATAAAGGAAAGAAGCCATCCAACGCGATACGTCGCACTTCTTCGCAACTAAGATCAACCGAGCGCGAACGACCTATTAATTTAGAGCCGCCACCTAATAAGGTCACGCTGAAGTGTTCTGGCGCATCATTTGCTAGCAATCGCTCTTTGGCTACTCGGCATTGTTCGATAAGTTGTGATAATTCGGCGGCAGTTAAGCGTTTTTCATTAGTTGTTAATCGGCTTTCCAGCAGATGTGCCAAGGCCAAATCAACATTATCACCGCCCAGCATTAAATGGTCGCCCACGCCGATACGGGTTAATTTAGGTTCTTTTTCGTTATGTTCCACTTTAATCAGTGTTAAATCGGTAGTCCCGCCGCCAACATCACAAACCAACAGTAAATGTACCTTTGCCAAAGCGTGTTGAAGATTGCCGGCATTGCGTCGCAACCAGTCGTAACACACGGCTTGGGGCTCTTCCAGTAAGCGTACCTGATGGAGTCCAGCAATTTTTGCGGCTTCCAGCGTTAATGATCTGGCCGCCTCATCAAATGAAGCGGGAACGGTGATGACTAATTCCTGTTGTTCCAGAGGCGCATCGGGAAATTTATGGTGCCAGACCGTGCGAATATGCGCTAGATAGCTGGCGCTGGCATCAATCGGAGAAACTTTACTAATATCATCACTACCCCCCCAAGGCAAAATATCTGCATTGTGATCGACTGAGGGATGAGACAGCCAGCTCTTGGCGCTGGTTACAAAGCGCCCCTTAGTTTTTGCGCCCAAAACTCGCGCCGCTTCGCCAATTATCGCTTGCTCGCCTGCGGGTGAAAAACTAATATCGGATGCTGACAATTCACCCGCAGCAGGATGATAACGCACTGAGGGTAACAACGGTCTAGCGGCCACTTGTCCAGGTGCGATCAACTGTTCGATTTGAAAAATAGATATCTCTGTCTCGGTTTTCGCCTCTGCGTAAGCAACAACAGTGTGTGTTGTACCTAGATCGATACCGACTAAATACTGCGGCGCTTGATTTTGCACGATGATGTTATTCTCAGTGTATTGTTTTGCATGACATTGCCTCTTTTACTAGTGGTTATCATACCGCCCTCGACAATTTTCAAGCAAGTACGACGATTCATCTACCGCAGGCTGTTTATTTAAGATTGACATGCAAAATAATGCCGTTAAGTTAGGTAGCTTGATATTTCCACACTAAGTACAAGCTAATTTGAAGAACCAAGAAAGACTTAATAAAGCTATTGCGTTAAAATGGCTATCAAAAATGACTCGTTTTATCTAACGGTGTCAGTTCGTCAATCGTGTGTTGTTCTGAGGATATTCTATGCGTAAAAAACTTCTTGCCTTTACAGGGAGCGCTGTGTTGCTCCTTAATGCTTCATTAAGCCCGGCGACTACTGACCTGCCTCCTTCAGCCAAGGTTGACATGGGGCCGGTAGAAGAGGTCTGCTCTGACTTTATCTCACCGGAATGGCGCAAAGAACAAGTGATCGACGGCGTCAAGATACAAGCATCGCACTTATGTACTCCCGATAATCCAGCGGATATTGCGGCTTTTGTTAAAGGTACCAATAATATTTCTATGGAAACGTTAATGGAAACCCAGCTTGCCGCTGATGCTATCACGCTATCAGATGACGTTGATGGTGACGGCGATCCTGATAAAATTGTTATAAAACTTGA
>CANNKH010000036.1 GCA_947504985.1 Methylococcaceae bacterium
CGAAGCCAAAGGACGAAAATATAGCAAAGGCGACTACGAACCGCTATCCCAGCATTACGGCGAGCGCATTTTTCAGGTACATGTGATCAACGAATACGCCAAATACGGGCTGGACAAGATCAGCCATGCGTTGACATTTGTGGTTGCATACTTCTCCCAAGATAAAACCGAGTTTGTGAAGCGCTATTTTTCGGACCGCAAAGACATACTTGAACGCGCGACCAGTCAACAATCCTTTCAGCGCATCGTTAACGACTTGCAAAATCCGGAGCAAATGGGGCTGGTCGCCAGCAGCGAAGATGACAACTTATTAATTCTGGCTGGCCCCGGTTCCGGAAAAACCCGCGTGGTTGTGCATCGTTGCGCCTATTTATTAAGGGTCAAGCGCATCCCGGCCCGGGGCATTTTAGTGCTTTGTTTTAATCGCAATGCCGTTACCCAGTTACGCCGACGCCTGCTTGAACTGGTGGGTGATGATGCCAAGGGCGTGACGATCCAGACTTATCACGGTTTAAGTCTGCGACTGACCGGCCACGCGATAACAACCCAAAGCCCTAACGCCGATAATCAGAGCCAACATTTTGCCGATCTTATTACCGAGGCGACCGGGTTATTACGAGGTGATAAACAATTGCTGGGGGTCGATGCCGATGAAACGCGGGAGCGCTTATTGGCCGGTTATCGCTTTATTCTGGTCGATGAATACCAGGATATTGATGCCGAGCAGTATCAGTTAATTTCAGCCATCGCCGGGCGCACCCTGGACGATGATCGCAAGCTGAGCATACTGGCGGTAGGCGATGACGACCAAAACATCTATCAGTTTCGAGGTGCGAATATCGGTTTTATACGTCAGTTTCAAGACGATTATCAGGCCCAGGTGCATTATCTGGTGGAAAACTACCGCTCCAGCGCCCACATCATCGCAGCTTCCAATCAGTTGATTCAACACAATCAGGATAGGATGAAACAGCAGCAGCCGATACGCATCAATCGGGGCAGAAAAGCCCTGGATGCCGGAGGGCGCTGGCAAAAGCTCGACCCCGTCGGCAAAGGTCGAGTACAGCAACTCATTACTGTCAATGAACACAGTCAGGCGGTTGCCGTGGTTGATGAATTGCTGCGTTTGCGGCAACTCGACAGTCGATTGGACTGGTCAGAATGTGCGGTGCTTGCAACTTCTTGGCGATTGCTAGCGCCGATAAGAACATTACTGGAGCAACATGAAATTCCGATCAGCATCATGCTGCCTCCTGATAGTCTACCGCCAGTGTTTCGCATCAGGGAAAATGCCGATTTACTGAAGGCGATCAAACAGTCGGTTGAACCCTTAAGCAAGGCGAGCGACTGGCTACGCTATCTGGACAATACCTATGGCAGTACCTCGGCCAATAACTGGCTAAACCAGCTCAAAAGCGTGTTGCAAGCTTGGCAGGACGAGACCGATGATGGCGAAGTGCCTAAACAGCAAACACTGGAATTCCTTTATGAAATTCTGGCGGAGCAACGCCGTGAACGCTGGCTGGGCAAGGGTGTTTTTCTTAGCACCGTCCATTCGGTAAAAGGCCTGGAGTTTTCGCATTTAGCGATAATTGACGGCGGCTGGACTACACCTGCCAACGAAGAGCAGCGGCGCTTGTTTTATGTTGCAATGACCCGCGCCAAGGAAACCTTATGTTTAATGCAGCGATCAGATCAGCAACATCCTTTTTTGAGTGAGATTGCCGGTGATCACCTTTTATCCAGAATCGTTAATCCATCGACGCAAAGTGGCGGGATTACAAAAAACTATGCCATTGTCCGCATGAAGGAGCTTGATTTGAGTTATGCCGGAAGTTTTGACGTCTCTCATCCCATTCATCTGCAGCTTGCCCGGCTGAACAAGGGTTCCCGGCTTAGCCTTGAAAATAATAACGGCAAGATTGTGTTAAAAGATCAAGACATGATTGTCGCCGTGTTATCGAAACTGGGCGCTCAGTATTGGTCGACAAAGATCAAGGCCATTGAGGCGGTTACGGTATTAGCTATGATCAGGCGTTATCAGGATGATAATGAAGAGGGCTATCAGTCACGCTGCAAAGTGGAGCAATGGGAACTGCCTTTGGTTGAGATTATTTTTGACCAAAGTAAAAAAAATGACCACCACCACAAGTAGTTATATGTTGTTTTTAAATAAAAAAGTAACTGAACAAGTAATTTTTTATCTGGAAAGTAACTTTGCCATTATCCACCGCACTGACCGTTGCGACCTCAGTTTGTTTGAGTTGGATAAGCGTCTGTTGAAACGGTTTTTAACCAATGACATACCAATTCCCCGCTTCTGCCTATTTTAAATCATTAAAACACAACAACTTGATATTTAAGACTTGTTTTTGAAAAAATGTACGATAGTGAATTTTCATGCTACTTCTCTAGATAGGTATAAGCATTTAATCCTGCTATCAATTCTTTTTCATAATCTTGCTGTTGCTCCGCGCTTAGGTTGCTATTTGCCAGTTTTTCACGAAAAGCTATTTTCAAGTCTTCACTACTAATATGCACATAATCAAGTAATTCAGAGACATCTTCACCTTCTTGTAAATCATAAAAATGGTAACCGTTATCATCGAGCTTGACATTAATCGAATGAGTATCACCAAATAAATTATGCATATCACCTAATATTTCCTGATAAGCGCCCACCATAAAGAAACCAATTAAGTAAGACTGATTGATGTCAATTTCATGAACAGGCAGCGTTTTTTCAAGATTCTGATTATCAATATACTGATCGATACGCCCATCGGAATCACAGGTTAAATCTTGAATAACTGCGCGACACGTAGGCTGCTCGTCCAAACGATGAATCGGCATAATCGGAAAAATCTGATCAATACCCCAAATATCTGGCAAGGATTGAAACAACGAAAAATTGCAGAAAATCTTGTCTGCTAATTTTTCGTTCAATTCTTGCAAAATAGCCGCTTCATTTTGGTTATTCGAATTCAGGCCGTTTTGAAGTTGTCGACAAAAAATCGCATAATCATTTTCAGCTTGGGCAAGTCCGTTAATACTAAGTTTATCTCTGGCAAATTTAGCGCGAGCTTCTGATAGGTAAAACTGAGCGTCATGATAAGCTTCAACCGGATTTCGACTATCGGGTAACTCAAGCGCCGCTTGATCATTAGTGTAAACCGATTCTATATCAGTCACATTAGTGATAAGTACCGCATGATGTGCCGTCAGAGCACGCCCTGACTCAGTAATAATATCCGGCTGCGGCACTTGTTTTTCAGCGCAAATATCAGCAAAGCTACGAACAATATTTTGTGCATATTCATCAAGACTATAATTTATAGACGATTCACGGCGCGAGCGGCTACCATCATAATCGACACCCAAACCACCACCGGTATCGACAATTTTTATAGTCGCCCCCAAACGATGCAGTTCCACATAGAATTGCCCTGCTTCTTTCAACGCTATTTTTATGTCATGGATGTTCGCGATTTGTGAACCCATATGAAAGTGCATCAGCTTCAACGTATCCAATAAATTCACCTGGTTGAGACGCTCAAGCAACTGAAGAACCTCATAGGCATGAAGACCAAATTTGGATTTTTCACCGCCACTATTTTGCCATTTTCCAGCACTGATACTGGATAACCTGACACGTACCCCTAAAGCAGGTTTAATATCAAGACGTACCGCTTCCTCGATAATCAGCTCCAGCTCCAAGGGCTTCTCAATTACCAGATAAAGATTCAAGCCCATTTTCAAACCAATCAGCGCAAGACGAATATAGGCCCGATCTTTATAACCATTACAAACAACAACACCTTGATGCGACAGCGCCATAATCGCTAGCAATTCCGGCTTGCTGCCTGCTTCTAAACCAATATTATCAGCCGCCAGAATACCTTCTACCACCTGCCGCTGCTGATTAACTTTAATCGGATAAACCGGCGTGTACTTACCGCTATAATCGTTGTTCGCACAGGCTTTTTTAAACGCATTATCTAAACGAGTCACTCGATCTTTCAAAATATCAGTGAAACGCACCAGTACCGGCAAAGATAACTTTTTGTCATTAAGCGATTGTGCAATCTCATACAAATCCAGCTCGATGTTCTTGTCTGCGCAAGGTTTTACACACACATGCCCCTTATTATTTATTGAAAAATAACCATCACCCCATAAATCTATAGCGTAAGTTTGCGCTGATTGCTGGGTAGTCCAATTTTTGGCATGACTTAAATTCACACAAAACTCCGTAATTTCATAAAAAAGATGCCGAATTCTAATATAATGAAAGCTTATGTATCCGTTTATTTTCTAGGAATCCTCACATGAATCCCGCTCAATGGTTTACCGAACAAGTCCCTGGGGCTGAAACAGCCTTTTCGTTAAAAATTAAACAAAAATTACACGAAGAACAATCGCCATTCCAACACCTGGAAATCTATGAAACCGAAACTTTCGGTAATTTGATGGTGATTGACGGCTGCACTATGGTTTCAACCCGCGATAACTTTTTTTATCACGAAATGATGAGTCATCCTGTGTTGTTTACCCATCCCGAACCTAAAAAAGTCTGGATTATCGGTGGCGGCGATTGCGGCACACTACGAGAAGTTTTAAAGCACCCCTCAGTCGAACATGCCGTTCAGATTGACATTGATGAACGAGTCACTCGATTAGCGGAAATCTATTTCCCAGAATTATGCGCGTCCAATCATGATGCCAGAGCAGATTTAAAGTTTATCGACGGCATTAAATGGGTAAAAGACGCCGCACCTAACTCGGTGGATATTATTATCGTCGATAGCACTGACCCGATCGGTCCAGCCGAAGGTTTGTTTGGCGAAGACTTTTACCGCGATTGTTACCATTGCTTGTCAGAACACGGCATGTTAGTGCAACAAAGCGAGTCTGCGCTCTATCACATGCAATTAATTGGTGAAATGCGTGAAGCCATGAGCAACTCCGGCTTAAGCCATTTACAAACGCTGTTTTTTCCTCAATGCCTGTACCCATCCGGTTGGTGGAGTGCAACCATTGCAGGTAAAACAGCGTTATCTGCCTTTAGACAACAAGATTGCGCCAACAAAATCTTTGACACGACTTACTACAATGTCGACATACACAAGGCTGCTATGGCGCAGCCCGAGTTTTTCAAAAAAGCTTTTCCTTTAAAATAAATGCAGGACACGACAACTTTTAGATTAATTGAGCGCATCAGTAACCTGCTGCGCTCAGAAGAGCGCAAAAAATTTGCCGCTATTGGCTTGCAACCTGTTCATGTTCAAGTGCTGGATTATTTGTCTACCTGCAACCGGTTTAGTGACACCCCAGCCGCTGTTGCGGAATATTTGTGCCTGACTAAAGGCACTATTTCTCAATCCATACAAGTCCTTGAACGAAAAAATTATGTAGAAAAAAGTCAGGATCATCAAGATGGCCGCGTAGTACATCTTGAATTATCAGTAAAAGGTAAACAATTACTGGATGAAATGAAGCCACTAGACATCTTCGCCAAAGCGCAGCAGGTCATATCAACTCAAGGCTTTAGCACCTTGGAGGCCGCGCTCAATTCAATACTTTCAGAATTACAAAAAGCCAACAATGCCAAAAGTTTTGGCGTATGCCAATCCTGTGCTAACTTCATTGCAGTTGAAAATCACTACCTGTGCAATTTAACCCAGTTACCATTAAGCCAGGCCGATGCAAAAAAAATATGCCGTGAACACATTCTTGCCGAAGACCGAGAGCATTTAACCAAAATGACATCTTAATCCCCACTTTAATAATTATAGAGACCCCCAACATGTTTGATACTAAAATCATTGATGATATTGCTAGTCGTTTAGCGAGTGCAGTACCACCCAGCTTAAATAACCTAAAAGAAGACCTCGAAAAAAACTTCCATGCTATTTTACAAAGCGTTCTAGGCAAGCTCGATTTAGTTACCCGCGAAGAATTTGAAGTACAAAAAATGGTTTTGGCAAAAACCCGCTCAAAGCTGGAAGACTTGGAAAAGCGTATCGCTGACTTTGAACAAGACACGCTTAGCAAAGAAGAACTATAGTGCCAATTTATTGCAGGGAACAGGTTAAAATCACCCTGCAAACCTATCGCAGTAAACTCGAATGTCATTAGCAGTTATTTATAGCCGAGGGCGTTCTGGCATAGAAGCGCCGTTAGTCACTGTCGAGGTTCACATTGCTAACGGGCTGCCCTCTCTATCCATCGTTGGCTTACCCGAAACCGCAGTTAAAGAAAGCAAAGACCGCGTTCGCGGCGCTATCCTTAATTCCCGATTTGAATTTCCAGCCCAGCGCATTACTATCAACCTTGCCCCAGCGGACTTACCTAAAGATGGTGGTCGCTTTGACTTAGCGATCGCCTTAGGGATATTGGCGGCCTCTAACCAAATTCCAACAACACGACTAGAGCAGTACGAATGTGTTGGCGAACTCTCGTTAGGTGGTGAATTACGCCCCATCAATGGCGTGCTGCCGATTGCAATACAAGCGAGAAACAGCCAAAGAAAACTAATCTTACCCAAAGAAAATACCGCAGAAGCTGCCTTGGTCAAGGATGTTGAAATTATTCCTGCTCGGCATTTACTCGAAATTTGCGCCCATCTGAGCGGTCAAACCCAAATACTAACCGAGTATCAGCACATCCCCTCCTCTACGCCGACGACAGACCTCGATTTTTGTGATGTTCACGGACAATACCATGTAAAAAGAGCGTTTGAAATTGCCGCCGCTGGCGCCCATAACTTGATCATGCTAGGTCCGCCTGGTACTGGAAAATCGATGATTGCGTCACGATTGCCATCCATACTGCCCCTTTTAACCGAACAACAAGCACAAGAAACCGCCGCCATAGCCTCTATCAGCGACCAAGGACTAAATGTCGCCAATTGGCTAAAACCGCCATACCGTGCCCCACATCATACGGCTTCAGCTGCCGCCTTGGTCGGCGGTGGCAGTAATCCCAGACCCGGTGAAATATCATTAGCTCATAACGGCACCTTATTTCTCGATGAATTGCCAGAATTTGACCGCAAAGTCCTGGAAGTGCTGCGTGAACCACTGGAAACCGGCCATATCACCATTTCCCGCGCCACCCGGCAAGCCGATTTCCCTGCCCGCTTTCAGCTTATCGCCGCCATGAATCCTTGCCCATGCGGTTATTTAGGTGATGCCTCAGGGCGGTGTCATTGCACATCAGAACAAGTGGCTCGCTATCGCGCCAGAATTTCCGGCCCATTGCTGGATAGAATCGACATGCACCTAGACGTTCCGAGAATATCCCATGAAGTATTACGGAAAGGCTCACCAAACGGCGAAGAAAGCAGCGCAAGCATCAGGACGCGAGTCGTCGTCGCCAGAAATATTGCACTATCACGTAGCGGCAAAGCTAACTCAGCCTTAACGGCCAAAGAAGTTAAACACCTTTGTGGTCTATCCGAACCAGGTCATCAGATTTTAGAACAGGCTATGGACAAATTTGGCTTATCACACCGGGCTTACCACCGGATATTAAAACTTGCACGGACGATAGCGGATCTTGCAGACTCTCCGCAAATAGAAATCGTGCATTTAAGCGAAGCGATCAGTTACCGTAAACTGGATCGTAAAGTTTGAGAAAATTGCGGGGTTGTTTTGTAGCACAACACCGTAGCAACGTGACATGATTTAACGTCTTTACGGTGTCGTTATGAAATGCAATAAAGGATGGGCTCAGAAACCAAGCCCATCACTTCGACGCATTAAGCGAAAGGGTGTTCTAAAACAATGGTTTCATCTCTATCCGGACCGGTGGATAGAATAGTCACTTTAACCCCAACCAACGCTTCGATACGTTTAATATAGGCTTTGGCGTTCTCAGGCAACGCATTAAAATCAGTAATGCCAGCGGTTGTTTCGGTCCAGCCTGACATTTCTTCTATGATGGCATGACACTGTTCATATTGATCCGCACCTAAAGGAGCGGTTTCTGTGATCACACCATTTAGCCTGTAAGCGGTACAAATGCCTATGGTTTCAAGACCATCCAACACATCCAATTTAGTCAAACAAATACCGCTTAAACTATTGAGTTTTACCGACTTGCGCATCGCAACGGCATCAAACCAGCCGGTGCGACGTTTACGTCCGGTAGTGGCGCCATATTCAAAGCCTTTTACACTAAGATGCTCACCATTGGCATCATGTAATTCGCTGGGAAAGGGGCCGTTGCCGACACGGGTTGAATACGCTTTGGTTATGCCCAGCACATAATCAAAATCAAGCAAGCCTAAGCCGCTGCCTGTCGCCGCACCGCCCGCCGTCGTGCTAGACGACGTGACATAAGGGAACGTACCATGATCTATGTCCAGCAAAGCGCCTTGAGCGCCTTCAAATAATAAGTTAAATCCAGCGGCTTGATGTTTGTACAAGGCTTCGCTGACATCACACAGCATGGGTTTGATTTGTTCACCCAACGCCAACGCCTCATCCAGCATTTGCTGATAATCGACAGCATCAACATGATAATAATTAGTCAGCATGAAATTATGATAATCAACTAACTCCTTAAGCTTTTCTGCAAAGCCTTGCGCGTTAAGGAAATCCCCTGCTCGCAGTCCACGGCGCCCCGCTTTATCTTCATAAGCAGGACCGATACCTCGTCCCGTGGTACCAATCGCCTTGCTACCACGTGATTTTTCACGAGCTTGGTCAATCGCAATATGAACCGGCAAAATTAATGTGCAGGCTTCACTGATTAACAAGCGATTTCTGACTGAAATCCCCGCTTTTTCCAAAAGCTCAATTTCTTCCAGCAAGGCATTCGGCGACAAAACGACACCGTTACCAATCATACATTGCACATTATCTCTGAGTATGCCCGACGGAATCAGATGTAAGACCGTTTTTTCACCTTTGATAACTAGTGTATGCCCAGCATTGTGTCCGCCCTGAAATCGCACAACGGCATGCGCCTGCTCGGTTAATAGATCAACCAGTTTACCTTTTCCCTCGTCACCCCATTGAGTGCCGATAACAATGACGCTTTTTCCCATAATGGCTCCAAACCTTAAGCTAAGGGTCTTACAACCCAATTTTGATAATCTCGTTCTAAAACGGCGGTACAGCCTAATTCTTTTGCTCCGCCGGTCTGACCAGGCAGTTGCTGAACCACAGTTTGTTGCTGTGCCCGTAAGTCCCTTATTTTTTCATTTAGCGCGGCATCATCGAGAGACGGCGCAAAAATACGTTCGCACTTTCCAGCTTGAAAGGCGGATTTACTTAATGCCGACAATACTTTCAAATCCGCACTAAAACCGGTCGCCGGACGCGCCCGTCCAAATACTGCACCAATATTGTCATAGCGCCCGCCCCTGGCAATTTCCCTGCCCACTGAGGGCACAAAAGCAGCAAAAACAATGCCGGTATGATAATGATAACCACGTAATTCTGCTAAATCGAAACTAATAGCCAACCCAGGAAAACGCGCCACAAGTTTTTCTGAAATTGCCGTCAACTCGGCTAATGCCTGCTTGATGGTATTATTTGCTTTTGCAAATATCACTTGAGCCTTGGTTAGCGTACCCTGATCACCATTCAATTCTGGCAAGGCCAAAAACATTAATTTAAGTTCGCTATCAATGTCCAAGCTGGCCATCAACTCTTTCAGTTCGGGTCGAGCTTTACGCTGGAGAACATCAAACAATTCGATTTCTTGCCCTGCCGACAAATTTGCCTGCGCTGATAATGCGCGATAGAGACCGACATGACCTAAATCTAAGTGAACATTCTGAAGACCAGTCATTGCCAACATTTCAAGCATCAGGCAAATCACTTCTATGTCGCTTTCTTGACCGGTATGCCCATAAATTTCAGCACCTATTTGCATTGGGCTGCGCGTTTTTTCCAAAGGATCGCCACGGGTGTGCAAGACAGTGCCGACATAGCACAATCGGGTTGGCCATTCATGCTTAAGGTTATGTGCATCTATCCTGGCAACCTGCGGCGTCATATCAGCTCTGACGCCTAGCATTTCACCACTAATCTGATCCGTCAGTTTAAAGGTTTGCAGATCCAAATCATGTCCTGCGCCTATCAATAAAGAATCAAGGAAGTCTATAAACGGCGGAATAACCAAGTCATAGCCCCAACAGTCAAAGAGCATCAATAGCTTATTGCGCAGGCCTTCCAGATGCCTTGCCTCAACCGGCAATACTTCTTCTATGCCGTCAGGCAAAAGCCAAGAGCTTTTTTGTTGCATAGTTTGTTGCATATCATGTGTCCACTCAAACAAAACGCCCCGTGTAGCGGGGCGTTTTGGTGTTACTAAGAAATTATTTATAAAACAGTTTATTTCTGTTTTTTGAAATATTGAAAAAACTCAGAATCAGGATCAAGCACCATCATGCTTGAACTAGAAAAAGTCTTTTTGTAAGCGCTCAAGCTGCGGTAAAAAGCAAAGAACTCAGTGTCCTGACTGTAGGTCTGGGCATAGATTTCCGCTGACCTTGCATCACCTTCACCACGTAGTTTTTCTGCTTCACGATAGGCATTAGCGAGCGTAACGACACGTTGACGATCAGCGTCTGCGCGTATCCGCTCAGCAGCTTCTGCGCCTTGAGAACGGAACTCACGGGCAACTCGCTCGCGTTCAGCTTCCATACGACTAAATACAGACGCGCTAACTTCTTCTGGTAAATCAATACGCATCACCTGAACATCAAGAATTTCCATGCCTAAATTAGCAGCCACCACTTTGGAGTTTTTGATTAATAACTCACGAATAGCACTACGATCGGTTGACACCAATTGTTTAATATTACGCTTGCTGAATTCACCGCGAAAAGCATCTTTGATAATTTGATCCAACCGTAAATTAGCTTGGTCTATATCCCCAGCAACTACGGTATAAAATTTTGTCACATCGCCAATGCGCCATTTAACAAACGAATCAACAATGACGTTTTTCTTTTCGGCAGTCAAGAAGCGCTCGGGTCTTGAATCCATCGTCTGAATGCGGGCATCAAACAATTTTACGTTGTTAATCAACGGAATTCTAAAATGCAGCCCAGGTTCATAATCACTTTTTACAATTTCACCGAAACGGAATTTAATGGCTTTTTCGGTTTCGTAAACGGTAAATACGCTCATCATGCCAATAACCAGCAATGCACCTGCTATACCAATTGCTATTTTATTCTGTACCATTAGCGTCCCCTTGTATCACGGCCGCGAATTGAAGAACGATCAACATTATGTTCTTCCGCTATAACCGCTTGCGGTTGATGTTGTTGTGTTTGATCTGTCGTCGAGACTGGTGATGCACTGCTGAGCGTTTGATTAGAAGGTTTTTGTTCAATCAGTTTATCCAGCGGTAAGTACATCATGTTATTACCATTTTTGACATCAACCATAATTTTGCTGGTTTCAGATAAAACAGCTTCCATCGATTCGATATAAAGCCGTTTGCGTGTAATATCGGGCGCTTTGCTATATTCGGCAAACAATTTTGAAAAACGGCTAGTTTCACCTTCAGCCTGCGCAATCACCTGTTCCTTATAGCCTTCCGCTTCCTGCATTTTTCTTGCCGCCGCACCGCGTGCCCTAGGCACAACATCATTGGAATAGGCCTCCGCTTCGTTGATTAAACGCTGCTCGTCTTCACGCGCTTTAATCGCATCGGCAAACGCATTTTGCACCTGTTCGGGCGGTTGCGCATCTTGGAGATTGACGCTGGTCACTTGGATACCAGACTGGTAACTATCCATAACGTCTTGAATTTCTTTTTTAATCTGCGTAACGATTTCACTGCGCCCTTCGGTCAACACAAAATCCATGGTACTACCACCAATGACGCCGCGTTGCGCACTTTCAGTCACCTGCTTCAAGGTTGCAGCAGGATTGACAACATTAAAAATAAACTGTTTTGCATCCTTAACCTGGTATTGAACCGCCAAGCGAACATCGACGTAGTTTTCATCTTTAGTCAGCATTAAGGCTTCTTTAGGAACCGAACCCGTAATTTGCTCACTACCACCACTACGGTAACCCACTTCGATAAACCGTTGTTGTTTGACATTAACAATAGCCACTTGCTCTATTGGTGCCGGAATATGCCAATGTAAACCTGATTGAGTAATGGCAGTGTATTTGCCAAAACGGGTCTCAACCCCATGATTTCCTTCATCAACAATATAAAATCCGCTTAATCCCCACAGCGCGACAACGGCACCGGCGGCAATAACGCCTAAATTTTTCATGGGGGTACCGGTTGGCGATTGGCCGGATGACGAGTTACCACCGCCATTGCCACCACCAAAGATTTTACCCAGTTTTTCTTGTATTGAACGTATTGCTTCATCAAGATCAGGAGGCCCATTTTGGTCTCCTCGACCACTCCAAGGGTCTTTTTTATCGCCGCCAGGCTCATTCCAGGACATACACTACTCCGTATTGGATTGTTAATTTGCTTAGGTTAGGTTACGCAGGATATTTTCAGCTTTCATCATGAGCAACAATACTCATGTTTAGCGATGTGGGCGGTATTCTATCGTAAATAACAGAATTCTCATTGTTTAACTGGGAACTACTCAAAAATAAAACGCCACAGATTCACAGATTAAACTTAATGAAATAACAAAAAGAGTCAATTTATAATCTGCGAATCTGTGGCAGATTCAACACCATCTGAACTGTTACGAATCTCTTCCATTTGCACATCCTTTAATACCCCTAAGTGTTTGACATCAATTTCAATAATCAAGTCACTCGCGCCCAAGTCATCAATATGCTCGTCAATTATTTTTGCGCAAGTAAATAATCTTGCCCTGATATCTGCTTGGTCAGGTTTTAAAAAACAGCGCCGCCTCACTTGAGTGCTAGAAAAAAGCTCTGTTAATGCCTGGTAAAGTAAATCAATCCCCGCACCGGTTTGCGCAGATAACCAAACACGTAGTGGTTTGCCCGCCTCGTCTCGATCAATATGAGGAGGAATATTTTCCAGCAAATCGATTTTATTAAACACTTCAAGCTGCGGGATGTTATCTGCATTAATGTCAGCTAAAACCTGATTCACCTGCACCATAATTTCATCACGGTCTTCGCTATGGGCATCAATAATATGCAGCAATAAATCCGCTTCACTGGCTTCTTGCAATGTCGATTTGAACGCGGCGACCAATTCATGAGGCAAATGGCGAATAAAACCTACGGTATCCGCCAATACAATCTCGCTGCTATTGGATAGCTGGACGTTGCGCAACGTAGGATCCAAGGTTGCAAATAATTGATCCGCTGTATAGATATCCGCACCGGTCAATCGATTAAATAAAGTGGATTTGCCCGCATTGGTATAACCCACTAAAGAAACAGAAGGGATCTCAGCTTTTTTGCGTTTACTGCGCCCCTGATGACGCTGCTTATCAACTTTTTCCAAGCGTTGTTGAATTTGTTTGATACGTAGTCCCAGTAAGCGCCGATCAGTTTCAAGCTGGGTTTCACCCGGTCCGCGCAGACCAATACCCCCTTTTTGACGCTCCAAATGCGTCCATCCGCGTACCAAGCGAGTGGATAAATGCTTTAATTGTGCGAGTTCAACTTGTAACTTACCTTCGAAGGATTGTGCCCGTTGCGCAAAAATATCAAGAATCAAACCGTTTCTATCCACGACACGAACGCCTAAAAAACCTTCGAGATTTCTTTCCTGACTAGGCGATAGTGGGTGATTAAATAAGACAACCTCTGCAGAATAGCTTTCGACTATCGATTTAAGCTCTTCAAGCTTACCTTTACCGACGAAATATTTTGAATCAGGGCGTTGACGACTACCGGTAACGACATAGACAGGATCTGTTCCGGCTGATTTAGCCAGTTCTTTTAATTCTAAAAGATCTTCCTGCCCCAAATGAAATGTCAGATGAACAAGGACGGCTCGTTCACCTGAATCAGGACGATCAAACAATATAATAACCTCATAGGGTGGTGATTTTTTACTTGGTAATGCGCATGGCTATTCTTCAACAGACTCTTCATCATCACGCATCATTCTTACGGCTTTGCTCGGCACGATAGTCGAGATGGCATGTTTATAAACCATCTGGCTGACCGTATTTTTCAGCATAATGACATACTGATCGAACGAATCCACTTTTCCCTGCAATTTAATACCATTAACAAGAAAAATTGACACAGGCGTATGTTCTTTTCTAAGCGTATTCAAAAAATTGTCCTGTAAATTCTGACCTTTTGACATCCGATTTCTCCTTATTTTTATATGTTTTAATTAAGATAACTGCTTTTTATCCGTCAATCAAAATCATGAAAGATTAAGCTAAAGTAGTTTTTATTTCAGGGGTTTAATTCTATCAACAGAACCGTCGGTCTGCTCCTGTTTTATCGCTGTAGTTATCAGTTTAACGATAAGACATCGATACTCATCTTCGCTTAAAGTATCAGCCAAAATCAGTGCCGTTTTTTTAGTTGCGCTTTTTAACGCTATTTTATTCAGAGAATTTTGCCTACTTTCAATATGCAGAAAAAGTGCATATTTTGTCACCACGCTTGAAGCTAGAACCTGTACCTTTTCAAAATCGCCTCCGCATGTTGAAAATTCCCAACCTGAAGCCGTACTGTATTGAATAGCGTAATGCTGATTGTTTAGCCGCTTAATAACCGCTTCGAAATAAAAGTAAGTTATTACAAACAAAGCCGCTTGTACCTCTAGCGGCAAAGCATTGGCTAAACATGCCACTAACGCCAGAAGTCGAGCAACAATAAGGATACGATTAAGACCTTCAGACGGCTTGGGGTTTAAGCATAATGGGGGCTCATATTTATTTAACAAGTCAAGCTACTCGCTGATAATTAGCGTTATTAATACATTGTTATGAACAAGTAGTTCAATTTATCCTACCTTTTTATCCAGATTTAACTATAGACCTGTTTTTTACTTATTAGCAGTATGCGATTACCGACATAATTTTTACAGTTTTTTTACCCGGCTTACGATTAGACTGTATTTTGTTGTATTAGCAATGTGCTGGAATCAGCACGACCTTAGTCAATTTATCAAAGGTGGTGTTATGAGTATTGTATATCTTCTCTTGGCGGTGGTTTTTTTTGCTGTCACCGTTGCCGTGGTTTATGCGTGTGAATCTATAAGGAGACAGTCATGAGTTCGGCTTACCTATTAGTTAATGGTTTGTTAAATGGTGTATTAGTGTTGGCGATTTTCATTTATCTGATTGCCGCACTGTTTTATCCGGAGAGATTCTGATGACAAGTAACAGTTTTTTTTCTTGTGTACTTTATGTGGTCACTCTGCTGGCATTGGCTAAGCCGTTAGGTTGGTATATGGCTAGAGTATTTGTAGATGAATCGGTCGGTTTGAACCGTTTATTAGCTCCCTTGGAAATAGGGATTTATCGATTAAGCGGCGTCAATCCAAATCAAGAAATGCGTTGGACGGATTACGCCGTTGCCATGCTCGTTTTTAATTTTTTTGGCTTTCTGGCAGTCTTCGCATTACAAAGTGTACAAGCCTACCTGCCTTTTAATCCACAGAGTCTGCCCAATATTAGCCCGGATTCTGCCCTCAACACAGCGATCAGCTTTACCACCAACACCAACTGGCAAGGTTACAGCGGCGAAGTAACGATGAGCTATCTGACCCAAATGTTAGGCCTTACCGTGCAGAACTTTGTTTCCGCAGCAGTAGGTATGGCAACGCTGGTCGCATTGATCCGCGGATTTACGCGACGCAACGCAGAGACTATCGGCAATTTTTGGGTAGATCTAACCCGTAGCACATTGTATATCTTGATGCCGCTGTCACTGGTCTTGGCATTGGTACTGGTAGGA
>CANNKH010000037.1 GCA_947504985.1 Methylococcaceae bacterium
TCACGTAAGTTCGCTATATTGATACCCGCGATAAAAAAACAGCGCTATCCCTATTAGGACACACCATGAAAACATTAAAAATACTCACAGGACTTTGCCTGATCGCTATCACTGCCTCGGCATCAGCAGAAGAAAAATTTAAAGTCTGCGCAGATCCGCTTAATCCTCCCTATTCGAGCAAAAACAGGGATGGATTTGAAAACAAAATTGCCGCCCTATTTGCTAAAGAATTGGGACAGACCCTTGAATATACCTGGTTTCCGCAACGTATCGGTTTTATCCGCAATACCTTGATGGCTCCGATTAAAGATAGCGACGTGGACAGCAAAGAATTTAAATGCGATATCGTTATGAATGTGCCAGCAGGTTCTGATATGACATTAACAACCCAACCCTATTATCGCTCAAGTTATGTATTACTCATTGCTAAAGGGCGCGGCTGGGATGATATTAAAAATGCGTCTGATCTCACCAAGCTTCCGTTACAAAGACAAGGATCATTGAAAATTGCAATGTTTGATCGGAGTCCCGGCACGGTCTGGATACAAAAAAATGGCTTACTGGATCAAGGTATTCCTTATCAATCGATGTCCGGTGATGATGAAAACAATATTGCCATGCAAATAGATAAGGATCTTAAAGCCCAAAAAATAGATATGGTGATTTTATGGGGACCAATGGCAGCTTATGTCACAACACAAAGTCCTAAAGGCAGCTATGCCATGATTCCAATGCAATCAACACTCGGCATACCCTTTGAGTTTTCA
Source organism: Methylococcaceae bacterium (assembly GCA_947504985.1). Taxonomy (GTDB): domain Bacteria; phylum Pseudomonadota; class Gammaproteobacteria; order Methylococcales; family Methylomonadaceae; genus Methylovulum. The sequence goes on from CANNKH010000037.1 coordinate 768, forward strand.
ATGGCAATGGGCGTTCGTAACGGTGACCAAGCAAGAAAAGCAATGCTTGATAAATTGATTGAAACTAAAGCTAATGAAATCAAGAGCATCATCTCGAGCTATAACATTCCTTTAATTACTATCCCGAAAGAAGCACTTCATAGCGACAATGACTAATTCTGAAACGGTATAAACTAACACCAGAACGGTTTACCAAACTACGCCAATTAGCTTTAGTGTATGCAACATATATACGAAAAGTAATAGCGAACTACAACTAATCAATGCAGCTTAATGTTGATTAAAATAACAATGAATTACAAAATATTTTTGGCTTTAAGTCTCAAAGGTTAGATTTCAGGTTGTATTATCATAACGATTCAACGATAATACGCCTCCTTTAGCTGGTACAGCTAAAACATCATGGTGATCGTGTTGGCCCTCTCGCAACGATACGCTGTAAACCCCGCCAGGTCCGGAAGGGAGCAACGGTAGCAGCAGATTCGTGTGCCGAGATGCGGCTGATACGGTTACCGCCCACTCAAGTTCGATTTTCGAGCCTGCAATGAATTACCAGGTTCTTGCCAGAAAATGGCGTCCTCATAATTTCACAGAAGTTGTCGGTCAAGAACATGTTGTCAAGTCGTTAATCAACGCACTGCAACATAACAGACTTCACCACGCCTATTTGTTTACCGGAACCCGTGGCGTAGGTAAAACAACAATTGCCAGAATTCTAGCCAAGGCCATTAACTGTGAAAATCTTCAGGATTTTAATCCATGCGGCCTATGCAGCGTTTGCCGTGATTTGGATGAAGGACGATTTCTTGATCTGATTGAAGTTGATGCCGCCTCGCGCACCAAAGTAGAAGACACTCGAGACTTACTCGATAATGCTCAATACGCCCCCAATCAGGGTCGCTATAAAGTCTACTTAATCGATGAAGTACACATGCTATCTGGGCATAGCTTCAATGCCTTATTGAAAACGCTTGAAGAGCCTCCCCCACATGTGAAATTTCTGTTGGCAACAACTGACCCGCATAAAATCCCCGTTACCGTATTATCTCGCTGTTTGCAGTTTAATCTTAAACATTTGCAACCCAGCCAAATCTTTACCCAAATGAGTTATATACTCGAACAGGAATCTGTTAGTTTTGAAGTTCCCGCATTAAAAATATTGGCACGTGCTGCCGATGGCAGTATGCGCGATGGCTTAAGTTTGCTGGATCAAGCCATAGTTTTTGGCAATGGCAATGTAACGACACAGGACGTTAACACCATGTTGGGCACGATAGCCCAACAGCCTGTTGAAGCACTTTTAATGGCTTTAGCTGACAGCAATGCCCCCGCAATACTGGATAAAATCAACGACACTGCAAACATACAAGCCGATTTTAGTGATGTGCTGCAGCAAATATTGCAAGTGCTGCATCGTATCGCGTTAGTTCAACAGGTACCCGCGCTAATTGATCATGAATTTGATAGTGAAATGCTCACACAATTGGCCTCGCGATTTACTTCAGAAGATGTTCAACTTTATTATCAAATAGGTTTGATTGGACAAAGAGATCTGGATTTAGCCCCCGATCCGCGGAGTGGCTTTGAAATGGTTATGCTACGCATGCTGACATTCAGACCGGCTGTGTTAAAAAATGTAACCACTAAAAAATCAGCAACCGTTAACGTAGGGGTAGTCACTAAAGAAATTAATTTACCAAGCAATCAAAGCCATCCTCTGGAAATTCACCAGCCATCAGCTATTGCTAAAAAAAATAACCAGCCGCCAGAGATTAGCAATAACTGGACAGACATGATTACAGCCATGAAACTTGAAAGTATCACTAGACAATTGGCTAATAATTGTGAGCTAGAAAGTATAGATGACAAATGTTGTACGTTGCTTCTTGATGCCCCGCACCAAAGCCTGTTAACGCCGATGAGAGCAGATAAATTGCAAAAGTCGTTGCAAACCCTACATGGAAAGCCTCTCAAGCTGGTCATTAATATTGGCAAACCAGCGACTGATACACCAGCCGTTCAACTAACCAAAGAACGTGAAGACAGGCAGCAAGCGGCTGTCGATGCAATTAATTCAGACAATAATGTCCGCGCATTAAAAGATCAATTTGATGCCAGAATCATTCCAGGTTCGATAGAACCTATTTAAATACGCCTTTTTGACGACTTAAGGAGATAAAAAATGAAAAACCCATTGGGAAATCTGATGCAGCAAGCCCAAAAAATGCAGGAAGATTTAAAGAAAATTCAGGAAGAAATTGCGACCATGCAAGTGCAAGGCGAATCGGGTGGCGGTTTGGTTTCTATCATTATGACCGGCAAACGGGAAGCCAGAAAAGTAACCATCGATGATTCATTAATAGGCGAAGATAAAGATATGCTCGAAGACCTAGTGGCTGCGGCAATTAACGATGCGGTCAACAAAGTATCTAAGATGAAAAAAGAAAAAATGTCTAACTTAACCTCAGGAATGCCTTTGCCCCCTGGATTTCAACTGCCTTTTTAATTTAATATGCAACAAAAAGGCTTATTGGGTCAATTAATACAGGATTTATGTTGCTTGCCCGGTGTTGGCGCAAAAACCGCACAGCGCATGGCATTTTATCTCTTGCAGCGAGATCGTAACGGCGCAAAAAAACTTTCAGAAACCTTGTTACGCGCCATAGAAAATATCGGTTATTGCCAACAATGCCGAACGCTCACAGAAAATACCAAATGTGTTATCTGTGAGGATAGCTCAAGAGATGCCTCCATTGTTTGCATCGTAGAAAGCCCTGCTGATGTCTGGATTATCGATCACGCTACCGTATTTAACGGTTACTATTTTGTGTTGCATGGTCGGCTATCTCCCTTAGATGGTATAGGTCCAGATGAACTTGGACTTGATCAACTGGAACAATATTTAATCGGCGGCTACATTAAAGAGTTGGTTCTTGCCACCAATTCTACCGTAGAAGGTGAAGCAACAGCCTATTTCATCAGTGAGTTGGCACGAAAACATCACATACAGGCAAGTAGAATAGCGCACGGAGTTCCGATGGGCGGCGAACTGGAATTTATTGATAGCGGCACCCTGTCGCACGCATTTAACGACCGTAAACAACTTTAAGGTGGAAATATGACGACTAAAAATATAACCAGTTGCCTGTTTTGTAAAATGGTTGCAGGCGAAATTAAACCGGATGTTGTTTTTGAAGATGACAATATCCTAGCCTTTCGTGATATTAATCCACAGGCACCAGTACATATTTTGATTATTCCTAAACAGCATATTGCAACACTGAATGACTTGAACAGCCCAGAATTGGCTGGTCAGCTATTATTGGCTACTACCCAACTAGCAAAGCATGAAGGTTTGGCTGAAGAGGGCTATAGAACGGTGATTAATTGCAATAAGAATAGCGGCCAGGAAGTTTATCATCTGCATTTACATCTGCTGGGTGGCCGACAGATGACTTGGCCACCAGGCTAGATACGAATAATAGGTCTAAAGTACAAGTAATTTGTTTGCGGCGAGTTCTTTAGTGAGGAGGCAAAAACTTCTTGCCCCTTTGCTCTATTCAACTCTAATACAACAACCATTAAGCCAATTTTTCTTTGGTAAACTCAATCACATCAGCAAGTGAAACTTCAATATTATCTTTAGTTGTTCTGGCTTTATATTCAAAAGTACCTGCATCAAGTCCTCGATCACTAAGAATAATGCAGTGTGGAATACCAATTAACTCCATATCTGAAAACATAAAACCGGCACGAACTTTTCTATCGTCAAGCAACACATCAATACCCACCGCCTGTAAGTCTTGATACAGCTGTTCAGCAGCGGCTTTCAACCGTTCTGACTTGTGCATATTCATTGGGCAGATTGCGACTTGGAACGGTGCGAGATTGGCAGGCCAAACAATGCCTCGGCTATCATGATTTTGTTCGATAGCCGCAGCAACTACACGAGAAATACCAATCCCATAGCAGCCCATCAGCATGATCTGGTGCTTACCCGCTTCGTTGATGATACCGGCTTTCATGGCATCGCTGTATTTAGTCCCCAGCTGAAAAATATGACCGACTTCAATACCGCGAGCCAATGTAATTTCACCTTTACCATCTGGACTAGGATCACCAGCAACCACATTGCGAATATCGTGGAATGCGTCTTCAGCCAGTGCTTTTTCATAAAAAGCACGAGTCTGATTATCCGCCGTCCAATTGCAACCACGCAAATGAAAACCTGCTTCATTCGCACCGCAGACAAAATCAGATAAATATTTAACGGAATTATCAAAAATAACGCCATGAGTTGCATCAAGCTTAGGGCCGATAAAGCCTGACTGGCAACCTTGATAGATTGTAATTTCTTCATCCGTCGCAAAGCGGAACTCACCGATAATCTTACGTGTTTTGATCTCATTCAGCTCATGATCGCCGCGCAAAAACAGATTATAAAATTCTTCCGTTTCTTCATCGGCATCATTAAGCGTTTTCTTCATGATAGCCAGCGTTTTCAGGATTTTTTGCGGCGGTACACTCAAAAATTCACTGATTTCAGCGATCGTTTTTTGCGTAGGCGTAGCTACTTTATTAAAAGGCTCGGTGGGTTCTGCAAGTGCTTGCTCCTGAACCAAAGCCGTTGCACTTTCGACATTAGCGGCATAATCGCTACCTGTTGAAAAGGCAATCGCATCTTCGCCAGAATCAGCCAGCACATGGAACTCATGCGATACTGCACCCCCGATTGAACCAGAATCAGCAATCACTGCACGAAACTTCAGACCTAAATGCGTGAATATATTAGTGTAAGCCTGATACATAACCTCATAAGTGTCCTGCAACGAAGCCTGATCTAAATGAAAAGAGTACGCATCTTTCATAATAAATTCACGGCACCGCATCACACCAAAACGCGGACGTATTTCATCACGGAATTTAGTTTGAATCTGGTAATAAGTAATGGGCAATTGCTTATAACTTTTCAACTCATTACGCGCCAGATCGGTAATGATTTCTTCATGCGTCGGTCCTAAGCAAAAATCACGATCATGTCGGTCTTTTAAGCGAGCAAGTTCTGGGCCGTAATGTTGCCAACGTCCGGTTTCCTGCCACAATTCAGCGGGTTGCAACGCAGGCATTAACACCTCCAAGGCACCGGCTTTTTCCATTTCTTCACGAGTAATCTTTTCAACTTTACGCAACACTCGAAGACCCAGCGGTAACCAAGTGTAGAGTCCCGCCGCCAGTTTGCGGATTAATCCGGCGCGTATCATTAATTGGTGACTGGCGATTTCAGCGTCAGCAGGGGTTTCTTTTATGGTATTAAGAGGAAATTGAGTGGTACGCATAATGGACTATTAAGAGAAATGAAAAATAAAACCGTTATTTACAGATTAGTAGGATAAATTGGAGGGAGCCTAGCGCTTAAAAACCAAACGGACGACAACCGGAACGACGCGCTGTTGTCTATCGATAGTCATAGCACCAGCGCGTAACCCCTCATTATTACAAACTATCTAAAATCGCCCGTTTAACAGCATCCAAACTGGCATCAATAGTCACCGGTTTGGTATCCGCACATTGCAGCATGGCAATTTCAGGATCTTTGATGCCATTACCCGTCAAGGTACAAACTATTTTGCTGCCTTCCGGTATTTTGCCGGTGCTGATGTCATGCAGCGCACCTGCCAAAGCAGTTGCCGAGGCAGGTTCACAAAATACGCCTTCATATTGCGACAACATTTTTTGCGCCGCCAAAATTTGTTCATCGGTAAATTTATCAAACCAGCCACCGGATTCTTTTTGAACATTCCATGCTAAAGCCCATGATTGGGGATGACCGATGCGTATCGCCGTGGCGACCGTTTCTGGATTATCAATCATTTCTCCAGCAACAAATGGTGCGGCACCAGCCGCTTGATAACCGCACATCACAGGACGATTACCACACACTCGTTCGGTCGCATATTCGTTATAACCTTTCCAGTACGCCGTGATATTGCCGGCATTACCAACCGGAAGGCAGTGATAATCAGGCGCAAAACCCAATTCATCGACAATTTCAAATGCCGCCGTTTTTTGGCCTTCAATTCTGAATGGATTGATCGAGTTGACGATAGTTACCGGCGCAAGCTCAGCGACTTCTTTTACAAGCGCCATGCCCCTATCGAAATTACCGTTAATTTGAATGATTTTGGCATCATACATTAAGGTTTGCGCTAATTTGCCCAGCGCAATTTTGCCTTCTGGGATTAACACAAAAGCTTTGATACCGGCTCGAACCGCATAAGCCGCCGCAGAAGCAGAGGTATTCCCGGTAGAAGCGCAAATAATGGCTTGACTGCCCGCTTCCACCGCTTTGGTGACCGCCATCGTCATGCCACGATCTTTAAACGAACCCGTGGGATTTAAACCTTCAAATTTAACGTAAATATCAACAGCCTTACCAATCAGGCGCGGGATGTTTTGTAACTGAATCAATGGGGTATTGCCTTCACCCAAGCTGATAATGCGAGTGTTGGCACTGACGGGCAGGCGGTCTCGGTAAAATTCAATGAGACCTGTATAGCGTTTATGTGTAGTCATTATAGTTATTATCCTAAGGTTTCCATGCGGATGCGGTTGATTTTTCCAGTAACGGTTTGCAAGGCTTCAATGTCTGCAATCGCGGCATTCATTTCTTGTTCGAGGGTAATTTGGGTCAGCATAATAATGGGCACAGCGGTTTCACCTTTTGAAGGCTCTTTTTGAATAATCGCTTCAATGCTGATGTTATGCGCAGCCATAATTCGAGTGACATCGGCTAATACGCCTGGCTTGTCCTCGGCATTCAGACGCAAATAATAGGCTGTATTAAAACGGTCTGATGACAGCAACGGAATGTCTGCTAGTGAATCCGCCTGGAAGGCTAAATGCGGAACACGGTTTTCAGGATCACTGGTCAGCGCTCTGACGATGTCGATGACATCAGCAACCACGGCCGATGCTGTGGGTTCGGCGCCAGCACCCGCACCGTAATATAAGGTTGCGCCAACGGCATCGCCTTTTACCAATACGGCGTTCATAACGCCATTGACGTTGGCAATTAGCCTGCGTTCAGGAATCAACGTCGGGTGAACACGTAATTCAATACCTTCCGAGGTTTGTCTAGCAATACCCAAGTGTTTGATGCGGTAGCCCAGTTGCTCAGCATATTCCACGTCAGTACGCGTAATTTGGGTAATGCCTTCGGTGTAAACTTTATCGAACTGTAGCGGGATACCAAAAGCAATTGACGCTAATATCGTCAGTTTGTGTGCGGCATCGATGCCTTCAACATCAAAGGTGGGATCAGCTTCGGCGTAACCTAACGCTTGCGCTTCAGCCAGCACATCATCAAAATTACGGCCTTTATCGCGCATTTCTGTCAAAATAAAATTGCCTGTGCCGTTGATAATTCCGGCTAGCCATTGGATTTGATTACCACTTAAGCCCTCGCGTATGGCTTTGATAATCGGGATGCCACCGGCAACAGCGGCTTCAAAAGCAACGATGACGCCTTTTTCACTCGCCTTGGCAAAAATCTCGTTGCCATGTAAGGCAATCAATGACTTATTGGCGGTAACAACATGCTTGCCGTTTGCGATTGCGGTCAAAACCATATCTTTAACAACACCCGCACCGCCGATCAATTCCAGAACAATATCTATCTCTGGATCATTGATAACGTCTAAAGGGTCTGTTGTTAAAACAATACCTTGTGTATCGCACAACCGCTGTTTAGTTAAATCTTTTGCCGAGGCACGGGTAATAATGATTTCCCTGCCTGCCCGACGGGCGATTTCTGCCGCATTGCGTTTCAATACGTTGACCGTGCCGCTACCGACGGTACCCAGTCCTAACACACCTATTTTTATCGGTTTCAAAGCAAACTCCAGTTCAGCCAAAAAAGCCGCCATTATATTTCATCAAAGCGTAATAAGGTACAAACGCTGGGTTGTTCACCTGTCATAGGTTAATACCTGACAGATTCAGGCATTAACACAACAATAAACATCGTCCAAATAGCTACAATTTTTTCAGCACACTTTTGCTAATAGCCTTCATAAAATCTTCACCATTGTCGTACGCTTGTGCTTGCACAAAATTAACAATCGACATCACTAATTTTTTAGTTTCGGCTATTTCTTCGTGCGAGCGCCCACAGCCTTGGCAATGGCTGCCATCATAGGTACATTCATCATTGCAGGGATTAAATTTCATAGCTTTCTCCAGGTAGTTTATGGCGCTTTGCCAGATTTCAAAGACTTTAGTTAATTCAATAGCTAGTTCAGGGAATAAATGCGGTGAGGTAATCAAAAGGCAATATTTTCAAAATAAAAGACCCGTGAGGCGCTTAATACCTAACAGGTCTTTTATGTCGCAGGTCTGATTCAGGCAAAAATGTTTACACCACCTGATCTTTTTTCATCATCATTCGAATACCACGTATTGCCTGGCGCGTCCTGTGTTCATTTTCAATCAGACCAAAACGGACATGATCATCACCATATTGACCAAAACCGATGCCTGGCGCGACAGCAACCTTGGCTTCTAATAGCAGTTTTTTAGAGAATTCAAGAGAACCCATCGCTTGATAAGCTTCGGGGATTTTCGCCCAAACAAACATCGTCGCCTTAGGCTTTTCAACCGGCCATCCAGCTGCCGTCAAGCCATCGCATAACACATCACGGCGCTTTCGATACATATCAGCTATTTCAGCGACACATTCCTGAGGACCTTCCAAGGCAGCAATAGCAGCAATCTGTATTGGCGTAAATGTGCCGTAATCCAGATAAGATTTGATCCGTGCTAAAGCAGACACTAACTCTTTATTGCCACACATAAAACCAACACGCCAGCCCGGCATGTTATAGCTTTTAGACATCGAGAAAAATTCGACGGCAATGTCTTTAGCACCTTCAATTTGCAAGATAGATGGCGCAACGTAACCATCAAAGACAATATCAACGTAAGCTATATCATGCACAACCCAGATATTGTGTTCTTTAGCAAGGGCGATTATTTTTTCGAAAAAATCCAGCTCGACACACTGGGCGGTCGGATTGCCGGGGAAATTAATAATCAGCATTTTTGGCTTGGGCCAAGATTCAATAATGGCTTTATGTAGCTCATCAAAGAAATCCACGCCAGGAATCAGCGGAACATGGCGCAAGTCAGCGCCAGCAATCACAACACCGTAAGGATGAATCGGATACGCAGGATTAGGGACTAAGACAACATCACCCGGCCCTAAGGTGGCCAACGCCAAATGTGCTAAACCTTCTTTAGAACCAATAGTCACAATGGCTTCGGTTTCTGGATTTAAATCGACATCAAAACGCGTTTTATACCAATTGCAGATCGCTTTCCGAAGACGAGGAATCCCTTTGGACATTGAATAGCGATGCGTATCTTCACGTTGCGTCGCTTCTATCATTTTATCAACAATATGCTTGGGGGTAGGCTGATCGGGATTACCCATGCCAAAATCGATAATGTCTTCGCCTGCGGCACGCGCCTTGGCTTTCAGTTCATTAACAATATTAAAAACGTAAGGAGGTAAGCGGCTTATTCTTTGAAATTTGTCCATTACTGCTTTTGAGCAACCCGTGGGTTTGAGAGGTTAAAAATAAAAGGGCTAAAGTACTGTTATAAAAACAATATGTCAAATGGGGTAACTACAAACTAGCCATTCCCAATAATGCTGTAAGGCGGATTCGCCGATAGGCAATCCGCCCAACGGGGCGCACCGATGGCGGTTTGCTGTCGCGAAACCGCCCTACGACTAATGCAATGGCAATTCGGAGTTGAATCCACGAATCAATATAAAGCCAATATCTCCAAACCCGCCGCCATCGTCCGCCCTTCAGATTCCCTTCCCAATTTCAGTCCTACAAAATCAAATAACCCAGTATCGGCTAGTTGTGATGGCGCCACATTTTGAAGACTGGTAAAAATGGTTTCAAGACGTCCAGGAAATTGTTTGTCCCAAGCTTTTAACATGACTTTCATCGCCTGTCGCTGCAGATTTGTCTGAGAGCCACATAAATTACAAGGAATAATCGGAAAATCCCTAAAGGCACAGTAGCGCTCAATGTCTTTTTCTCTGCAATAGGCCAGCGGTCTGATAATAATATTTTTTTTGTCGTCACTTAATAATTTAGGTGGCATTGCCTTGAGCTTGCCACCATAAAAAATATTCAGGAAAAACGTCTCAAGTATATCGTCCCGATGATGGCCCAACGCGATTTTAGTCGCGCCGATTTCTTCGGCATAACCATACAAGGTACCTCGCCGCAAGCGCGAACATAAGCCGCAAGTGGTTTGTCCTTCAGGAATCACGCGCTTAACAACGCTATAAGTGTCTTTTTCAATAATATGATAGGGCACGCCGATGGATTCAAGATACTGCGGCAATACCTGTTCAGGAAAACCGGGCTGTTTCTGGTCAAGATTAACCGCTATCAATTCAAAATTGACAGGTGCGGTTTTCTGCAGATTCATCAAAATAGCCAACAAGGTGTAAGAATCCTTACCGCCTGATAGACACACCATGATTTTATCGCCCGCTTCGATCATGTTGTAGTCAGCAATGGCATCGCCGACATAATGACGTAAGCGTTTCTGTAATTTGTTGAACTGGGTTCTGGATTTTTGGATGGAACCTAACATGGTTAGTAATCGTTTTGAGGTAAAAAGGGAAGCAGTAGAGGATTGATATTCGCTGTGGCTACAATCAATACCTTCCGAGCTACGGGTTAATACCCGCAGCATAAGAAGTGAAGACAACCTCGATCCCGGAAAGCTAAAAGAAGATATTGAACGATTGAATTTTTAGCGCAAAAATCAACAGTGCCATTATCCGTTATAACGCTGAAAAATTAAGGTGGCGTTAGTGCCCCCAAAACCAAAACTGTTCGACATTATGGTATTTAAAGTAATGTTATCCTGACGTTGGCGGACAATTGGCAAGCCTTCTGCGGCGGGATCAAGCTGCGTAATATTGGCTGATGCGCTCAAAAAATTTTGTGACATCATTAGCAATGAATAGATTGCTTCATTTACACCTGCGGCACCAAGCGCATGTCCAGTCAGGGATTTCGTCGAACTAACCCAAGGCATAGTCTCCTGACCAAATACTTCACGCAGTGCCCCTAACTCTTTGGTGTCACCTACCGGCGTTCCCGTGCCGTGGGCATTAATGTAATCAATCTTATCATGCACGGTAGCCATCGCTTGTTGCATACAACGCACCGCACCTTCGCCAGAAGGTTGCACCATATCATAACCATCTGATGTCGCACCGTAACCCACTAATTCAGCGTAAATTTTAGCGCCCCGCGCTTTCGCGTGTTCCAGCTCCTCTATTACTAAAACGCCACCCCCACCAGAAATAACAAAGCCATCTCGGGTTTCGTCATAAGGTCTGGATGCCGTCGTTGGTGTGTCATTATATTTTGATGACATGGCGCCCATGGCGTCAAATAACACGGACATCGTCCAATGCACTTCTTCGCCACCACCAGCAAATACAATATCCTGTTTACCCATCTGGATAAGCTCCATCGCATGACCCACACAATGGGCGCTAGTCGCACAAGCTGAGGTAATTGAATAATTGACCCCCTTGATTTTATAAGGCGTAGCAAGACAAGCGGTGTTGGTACTAGACATTGCTCTAGGCACGCGATAGGGACCAACGTGCTTAACCCCTTTTTGTCTGAGAATATCAGCCGCCTCAACCAGATTAGACGTTGAGGGTCCGCCAGATCCCATCACCAATCCAGTTCTTACGTTCGACACTGATTGTTCTTCAAGACCAGAATCCTCTATGGCCTGCTGCATTGCAATATAATTGAATGCTGCACCGTCCCCCATAAAACGTTTTATTTTACGGTCTATAAACGCATCGAGATCAATATTGATTGCACCATGAATCTGGCTGCGAAAACCCAATTCTTTATAAATATCCGCAAAAACAATGCCCGAGCGACCTTCTCTGAGAGATTCAACCACTTCGACTTGGTTGTTGCCAATACTTGAAACAATGCCTAAACCAGTTACCACGACTCTTTTCATTGCTATAGCCCCTAAAAATCTTTTGTAGATGTAAACAAACCAACCCGTAAGTCAGTCGCTTCATAAATAACCTTACCATCAACTTCCATAGTGGCGTCAGCAATACCCATCACCAGCTTGCGAATAATGACTCGTTTTAAGTTAATGCGATAAATCACTTTTTTTGCTGTCGGTAAAACCTGTCCAGTGAATTTGACTTCACCGACGCCTAATGCCCGACCTTTACCAGGCCCTCCCATCCAGCACAAATAAAAACCAACCAATTGCCACATCGCATCAAGCCCAAGGCAACCCGGCATCACCGGATCACCCTGAAAATGGCAGGCGAAAAACCATAAATCAGGCGTAATATCCAGTTCAGCAATGATTTCCCCTTTACCGTATAAGCCGCCTTCATCGGTAATAAGAGTAATACGATCCATCATTAGCATGTTTGGTAGCGGCAATTGCGCGTTTTCCGGTCCGTAGAGCTCACCCCTCCCAGACATCAATAATTCTTCACGCGTAAAACTATGCTGTTTCTCCATACTGTCTATCTACCTTGGGTTATTTTTATAATTAAACCGTTTATTATCCAACAGAGACTGAGAAAAATCAGCTCAAATTTTAACGGCGCGGGACATCATGTAACAGATTTTTCAATTTCAGGGAATTAGTCAAATCCGTTGACTGTAAACCCATCCGTTTTAAGGTTTGTTGATAAATAATAGCGTAAGCAAATACCGATTCGATATATTTTCTAGTTTCTTTATAAGGCACGGTTTCTATCCAAATATCAGCCGACATCGTTCGATCAATCGGAAGCCATTTCATTACCCGATAAGGCCCCGCATTATAAGCGGCAATTGCTAATGCAAAATGACCATTAAACTGATTTAGCAGCTTTTTAAAAAAATAACTACCGTGCCGAATATTAACGTCAGAATTAAACAAACTGGCCTCTGATAGCCCAACCTCATTCATTTCACGTGCTATTTGTCGACTGGTAGCGGGCATTAACTGCATTAATCCCCTCGCGCCAGCGGGCGAAAGCGCCTGTTTATCAAGCATACTCTCCTGACGAATTACACCAAAAATAATTGCCGGATCAAGCCCTTGTTGATACGCATTCTGGCGAACTTCAGGCCAATAGCGGACAGGAAATCGCAAACCTAAATCATCCCAATAATCCGCTTTTACCAGCGTGATAATAGCCAGTTGATCCCATTGCCATTGTTGTGCGAGCTTAGCTGCAACCATGAGTTGCTGTTTCGGTAATTTGTTGATGGCATACCACCACTGCCTTCGAGCATCCAGTGTTCTGTTCAACGCATTAAATTCACGAACCACTTTAAAATCAGCTTCATCCGCTAACGCATTCAGCTGGTCAACGGTCAAAGGCACCGGTTTATCAACTAAATAATAAGGTTTATTCAGTAAATCAGCTGCTAAAAAACCGTAAAAATTCCTCTCTCCCGCCAGTCTCTGGTAAATCGTTTGCGCCGCCTCGCTATTGCCAGAAACAGCCAAAGACCTCGCCAGCCAATATTGCCAACCCGATTCTTGCTGTTGTTGAACCGTCAAACCCGCCAACGCCTCAGCGATATGCTGCCAATTCTGCTCAAGCAACGCGGCTCTAACCTTCCCTTCCCGCACATTATCATCAGCAAGTGATAACTGATTCAAGCGCTGATAGGCGCGATTATCCTGCCGGAAGGCTAACGCCAAAGCCAGCGTGCGATCAATAGCTTGGCTAGTTTGTTGGTCAATCGTAAACTCGTGTTTTCGGCTATCCCATAACTGAATCGCTAAATCCAGATCCGATTTAGCAACTCGCGCGATACCCAGCGCAAAAACGCGCCCCACTTGCGTCGTCTTGCCCATCCAGAATTCATTATCTTTAACCAATAAAGGCTTTTTATAAACTTGCAGCCAGACATCAGCCCTGTTTTGATCGGATTTATCAAAATATCGGCCTATATAGCCCGCTAAAGCCACATTATCTTTTTTTAATGCCAGTTCAAAACGTTGCCAAATTAACTCACGGGTAAAATAAGGTGACAGCGTCAGCGCCAAAAACAGTGGATCACACGCCTTGGGCTGTTCATAACCGACTGTCCACAAACGTTTTGCTTCATTCATCGCCTGCGACTTGTTGCCCGCAGTGTACAAACCCCAATAAAACTGGCATTCAAGCGCAACATCATCATTCGCTTCATAATAGCGGACAAACTCAGACCAGCGCTCATGATCGGCAAGATAAGCCAGCCATTTGTTTCTTAACACCCCAGAATAACGGCTGTCTTTATAGCGCAACAAAAAAAACTGCACCTTATCCGTTTGATGCAGATTATTTTTTAACCATTGATATTGTAAATAAGGATAAAGTGGATAACTGGTTAAGGTACGACTAAGCTCTAAAAAAGCCGCCTCATTGCCCTGCGCCAGTAACCTTTCGGCACGCAAAAAATCCTGCCGTTGTTGTTCCTGCACAGTGCCAAAAGCCGCTGATGACAGCAGCATAAAACCAGCTATTAGCAAAAAAAACAGCCTCGAGAAAGTCCAGACTTGAATAGCCGCCGCAATACGATAAGTCATAGTCAAGTGTTATGAAGCCTTTAAAGGGTCGCCATTTTAAACTTTTTTAGCCAACAATGCGCAGTCAATTACAGGGATGAAGCCGTCCTTCAGTGCTTTTGGTAAGGTCGCTGCAAAACTACTTTTTCAAAGCCGCCAAACGATCTTGAATAGAGGAGGAAACTGAGCCTTTACCACTAACAGCAGCCATTGCCGCTTTAATGTCAGGATTATCTTCGGCTTGCGTAGGTTGCA
>CANNKH010000038.1 GCA_947504985.1 Methylococcaceae bacterium
ATGCTTGTAACAATTCAGCGCGGTTATGCGCTTTGCTCATGCCTAAGCTGGAACCTTCTTGTGCGGGCTTTACGATAACTGGAAATCCCAGTTTCATAATGCAGTCATCCAGGTCATCCGCGTTTTTCAGCACATGCCACGCCGGCGTAACCAAGCCGTAACCTTGCCAACATAGCTTGGTTCGAAGTTTATCCATAGTTAATGCCGATGCCATAACGCCGCTACCTGTGTACGGGATGTTCATAGCCTCCAGTACACCTTGTAGTACGCCATCTTCACCGCCACGTCCGTGGATAATGTTAAAGACACGATCCACTTTTGCGTTACTTAAGGCGTCGATGGGGTTGCCTAATACATCAATCGCAATAGCATTTATGCCTTGATTTTTCAAAGCGCTATAAACCGCTGCTCCGCTTCTTAGCGAAACTTCGCGTTCCGCTGCCGAGCCCCCCATCATTACCGCAACACGACCAAATTGTTTCGGATTACTAAACATGCTCACCTACCATGCAAACCTCCGTCTGCAAAACAACACCTTGTTTTTCTTCAACATAACGTTGAACATAGCTGATTAATGCTTCAATTTCAGCCGCTGTGGCATTACCTGTATTGACAATAAAATTGGCATGTTTAGGTGATACGCAGGCACCGCCAATGGCATAACCTTTTAATCCTGATTGTTCTATCAATCTTGCCGCAAAATCACCTTCCGGATTTTTAAACACTGAACCACAACTGGGCTGGTTAGTGGGTTGAGTTTTTGCTCGTTGTTCGAGTAGACCTTTAATTTTTTGCAAACTGGTCGCGGTATCACCTTGCATCAGTACTAAGTGAGCAGACAGAAACCACTCGCCTTCGTAACCTTTTACCGATCGGTAGGTAATCTTGAAATCATCGTGAAGGCGTTGTGTTACCTTGCCAGCCAAATCAATCATGTCTACGTTTTTAACAATCTCCCACGTTTCTCCACCAAATGCGCCAGCATTCATTTTTAATGCGCCGCCCATTGTTCCAGGAATGCCTGCTAAAAACTCTGCACCCACCAAGCCTTGCTCGCCGCAAAAACGCGCGACATGGGCGCAAGGCACACCGGCTTCAACATAAACCGTGCCATCATCGGCAAGGTACATTGCTTTTAAGCGTCCTTTGGTGTTAATGACCGTACCGCGTATGCCACCGTCCCTGATTAATAGATTACTGCCTAATCCTATCCAGAATACGGGTTCACCTGTTGTTAACGCTTTAACAAACGCGATTAAATCTTCTCGATCATGGGGAATATACAGACGCTGGGCACTACCACCGACACGCCAACTGGTATATTTTGCCAGTAATTCATTGTGCAAAAGACGTCCTTTCATCGCGGCTAATTCGCCAATGCTTCAGTTAGAAGCTGAGGAAGTTGCGCGGCAAACTGCCCGACATTACCCGCCCCCATCGTTAAAACCACATCTCCAGGCTGTAAAATGCCCGCAATTAGCGTTGGTAATTCTTCAAATACATCGACAAAAACTGGATCAACTTGCCCGCGTACTCGAATGGCTCGGCTTAATGCACGTCCATCAGCACCAGGAATTGCCGTTTCGCCTGCGGAGTACACTTCCATTAATATCAAGACATCAACAGTAGACAAAACGTGTACGAAATCTTCAAATAAATCCCGAGTTCGTGTATAGCGATGCGGTTGAAAAATGACAACCGAGCGTCTGTCTGGCCATGCTTGGCGTAAGGCTTCCAATGTTGCCGCGATTTCACGCGGGTGATGTCCATAGTCATCCACCAACGGCACAGCACCTACTTTGGGAAGCGTAATCATTGCGTGCTGAAAGCGTCTACCAATACCTTTAAATGCCAGCAGGCTTCTAATGATGGCATCATCATCAACACTAAGTTTGCTTGCGACGGCTATAGCGGCCAGCGCGTTAAGCATATTGTGCCAACCCGGCATGTTTAAGGTGACGTGCAACGGTGGATAATTACCACGTCGCAATACGCTGAATTGGGTCTGCAGACCATCCTGTTTGATATTTATAGCCCGTACATCAGCGTTTTCATCAACGCCGTACGTTGTAACCGGCTTGGAAATCAGCGGGAGAATTTCTTTGATGCCGCTATCATCCAGACACACTACGGCTAAGCCATAAAACGGCAAATGGTGTAAAAATTCTATAAAGGTATCTTTTAAACGTTGGTAGCTGTTTCCATAAGTCTCCATGTGATCTTGGTCAATATTGGTGACCACAGCAATCATCGGCTGCAAATATAAAAATGACGCATCGCTTTCATCCGCTTCAGCAACTAAATAATGCCCCAGTCCTAATTTGGCATTACTACCCGCGCTATTTAATCGGCCTCCGATAACAAACGTGGGATCAAGCCCACCTTCCGCCAGCAGGCTTGCCGTTAAACTCGTCGTGGTCGTTTTACCATGCGTACCGGCAACGGCAATACCAAATCGAAAACGCATCAATTCCGCCAGCATTTCGGCGCGTGGAATGACGGGAATTCGCTTTAAATAGGCTTCATCAATTTCTTCATTGGTGCGGTCAATTGCGCTCGACGCCACGACAACATCAACCTGCGCTATATTTGCGCGCCGGTGACCAATCGTAATGTCCACGCCCAGCCCAGCCAGCCGTTGCGTCACTGGGGTTTCTTTTATATCCGAACCAGAGACTTGATAACCCAAATTGGATAACACTTCTGCGATACCGCTCATGCCGGTTCCACCGATGCCGACAAAATGGATGCGCTCGATATTACCCAGTGCCTGAACCATTGTCTTAATAGGGGGGACATTCATAAATTGGCCTCTGCAATACAAATACCTGCAACCACGTCAGTTGCATCTAGTCGAGCGCACTGTTTTGCGGCATTACCCAAAGCGTCGAGGTTATTGATAGCCTCAGTGATTTTTGCAGCCAGTGTTGATGCGCTCAAATCTTTCTGCATCAACAGAATGCCGGCACCGGCATCGGTTAAGTATCTGGCGTTTGCGGTTTGATGATCATCAATAGCGCCAGGTAATGGTATAAAAATAGCGGGTAGGCTCAAGGCCGAGACCTCGCTTACGGTCATCGCACCTGCTCTGCATATCAGCAAATCAGCCCATTGATAGGTCGCCACCATATCGTCAAAAAACGCGCTCACTTCGGCGTTGACGCCTGATGATTTATAGCGCTCTGTTACCTGTGTCAACATCGCCGCGCCCGTTTGGTGTTTAATAATTATGTTGGTTAACTGCTTAACAGCTTCCGGAACGACTTCGTTCAATATTTGTGCGCCTTGACTACCGCCAACGATCAAAATGTTTATGGCTTGCTTAGTCAAATCGTTATTCTGTTGAGGTAGATTTAAAAACTGTTTTCTTAAAGGATTGCCCGTACATATTGCATGCACTGATGGCTTAAAGCTGTCAGGAAAAGCTTCAAGTATCTGATTAGCTAGGCGTGCTAATAATCGATTTGTTGTGCCAGGCACACGATTTTGTTCGTGAATAACCAAAGGGATGCCTAGTAATTTAGCCATTAATCCACCCGGTCCAGCAACAAATCCGCCCATACCTAGTACGACATCCGGTTTACGCTTGCGTAGTATCTTGGCTGCCTGTAGGCAAGCTTTGAATAACTTAAACATAGCAGAAACTTTTGCAGCTAAACCTTTACCGCGTACACCAGTAACTGACAACCAGTCTATTTCGATACCTTGTTCTGGAATGACACGACTTTCTAAGCCTCTTTGGGTGCCTAACCAGCTTACTTCCCAGCCTTTTTCGATAAGCAACTGAGCAACCGCTAAGGCAGGAAAAACATGCCCACCGGTGCCGCCGGCCATAATAACAATACGCTTAGCCATTTTTTGCTTTAACCTTTACTCGTGGTTCTGGTATTTCATTCGCATTGATTTCTGCTATTTCACTATATACTCGGAATAAAAGCCCCATCGCACAGCACATAATCATCATACTGCCACCGCCATAACTCATTAATGGCAAGGTCAAACCTTTGGTGGGTAACATGCCCATATTAACGCCCATATTAACGAAGGCCTGAAAGCCAAACCAAATACCCAGTCCATAAGCGATATACGCTGAAAATAGCTCGCCGGTTTGTTCGGCTTTAAAGCCTATTTGAAATGCCCGTAAGATTAATAACGAAAATAAACCGACAACGGTCAATACACCCAATAAACCTAATTCTTCGGCGATCACTGAGAAGAGAAAATCGGTGTGTGCCTCGGGTAAATAAGATAATTTCTGAATCCCATTGCCTAGACCTACGCCCAGCACTTCGCCACGACCAAATGAAATAAGCGCTTGAACTAACTGGAAACCGGTGTTTAGTGGGTCAGACCAAGGGTCTAAAAAACTGGTTACTCGAGACAGGCGGTAAGGTTCAATAATGACTAGGATCACCGCCAAGGCACCTACGCCGGCAAATAGCATTACAAATTGTGACAATCTTGCGCCAGCTAAAAACATGATGCCCATTGCTATAATTAAAATGACAACAGCCGAACCGAAATCAGGTTCCATCAAAAGCAACAGGCTTGCGATTGAAAACAGTAGTAATGGCTTAATCAGACCAAAGGCCGATTCGCGCAAAGCTTGCTGATGTCGATTAACGTAACCCGCCATATAAATTACGGCAAAAAACTTGACCACTTCCGATACCTGTATCCTCAGTCCGCCTACTGATAACCAGCGCGTGCTACCGTTTACCTTGACACCTAAACCCGGCACCATCACGATGATCAGCAAAAACAGTCCAATCAGAAAGAGTAAAGGTCCTATTTTTTCCCAGTTACGCATAGGCACCGTTGCAATATAACTGCCCAACACAACGCCAAGTCCTATATGTATCAGTTGCTTAAGTGGATAATTCCAGATGTTGTCAAGCATTTTCGAACCCAGATGTATCGATGATGATGCCACCATGACATAACCGAAAAGCAACAAGCTGACACAGGCAGCAAGAAGCAAAGTATCCATATGAAAACGGCCAATTCTTGATACTTTTGCTTTCCTGTTCATATCCATTTCATCACCCAGCCAGAGACAGTACGGCTTGGGTAAATTTTTCGCCTCGATCTTGATAATTTTTATATTGATCAAGGCTAGCACACGCGGGCGATAACAGTACGCTATCACCACTTTTCGCAAGCCCAGCGGCAATCTGTACGGCTTGAACCATGTTGTCAGCGGCATAAACGGGCACAGAAGAATCTTTTAATGCCTGTTTAATCAAGGGCGCATCCTTACCCATTAATACCACGCTTTTAGCTTTACTCATGATGATTGGCGATAATTCATTCATATCTGCACCTTTAGCATCGCCACCGGCAATAAGAATGACTTTGCGCACGTAACCTTCAAGTGCTGCAACACAGGCACCAATGTTGGTAGCTTTGGAGTCATTGATCCAAGTGACACCCGCTATTTGAGCTACACGCTGCATTCTGTGTTCCAGTCCTTTAAAATTACGCAGAGTATTACACATTGCCTGTATATCCAACCCCACAGCGACACCTAAAGCCAGTGCAGCTAACGCATTAGCGGCGTTGTGACGGCCTTCCAGTGGCAATTCGCTCAATGGCATTAGGGGATCATTATTGTGCATTAAATATTCCGCTTCGGAAGATAAAGCGCTTTCCTCCGTATTTTGGTGAGCAAGGTAAAAATCAGCCTTATTTTTAATAGAAAAAGTTAGTGTCTTTCTAGCGTTATCTGTCATGGCACTGACTGCCGGATCATCAATATTGATAACCATAATGCCATTACCGTTAAAAATTCGTTGTTTTTCCTGAGCGTACTCGGTTATATCCGCATGTCGATCCAGATGGTCAGCGCTTACGTTAAGTACGGTTGCTGCCGCCGCATTTAGAACTGAAGTTCGCTCTAATTGAAAACTGGAGAGTTCCAGCACATATATATCAGCCTGCTGATCTAATAAATCCAGCGCCGGGATGCCTAGATTACCGCCAACTGCTGCACGTTTTCCCGATGCTTTCGCCATATCGCCGACCATCGTCGTTACTGTACTTTTGCCGTTGGAACCGGTAATGCCAATAATTGGCTTATCGACAGAACAAGCCAGTAGATCAATGTCGCTTACTATCTTTGAACCATTGGCAATTGCCTTCATAATCGGCTTTTCATTGAGCGATAAACCGGGACTAACGATCAAATGGGTTGCCACTTTGAAAGCGGCATCATCAAAACCACCTGTAAATACTGGTGTATCTGGCATCTGTTCAAAAAACTCATCGATTAATGGCGGTTTGTCTCGGCTGTCAATGATTGCGAATTTAAATCCCATTTTTTGTAAATAGCGTGCAACAGAAATCCCCGTACTACCAAGGCCGACGACCAATACCTTGGCACTTTGCGGATCAAGGGCAAAATGTTTTTTTAATAAATTTAAAACCGCTGCCGTTTCCATTGCTATCTCAACTTTAATGTTGCTAAACCGATCAATACCAAAATGACGGTGATGATCCAGAAACGCACGATAACCCGTGGCTCCGGCCAACCTTTTAATTCAAAATGATGATGTATCGGCGCCATGCGAAACACACGTTTACCGGTCATCTTAAATGAAGCAACCTGAATAATGACCGACAAGGTTTCCATGACAAAAACGCCGCCCATAATCATCAACACAATTTCCTGTCTGACGAGAACAGCCAAAACACCTAGGGCAGCACCTAATGCCAGTGCGCCAACATCACCCATGAACACCATCGCGGGATAGGTGTTAAACCATAAAAATCCGAGTCCCGCGCCTACGAGCGCCGCACAAAATACAATTAACTCACCAGCATTTGGTAAGTAAGGAATGGACAAGTATTGTGAAAACTCAATATGACCGGAAAGGTAAGCAAAAACACCTAAGCCGGAGGCCACCATTACTGTTGGCATAATAGCCAGACCATCCAAGCCGTCAGTTAAATTAACAGCATTACTGGTGCCAACGATAACGAAATAGGTTAGTACGATATACATCCAGCCCATATCTAGCATAAAGCCTTTAAAAAAGGGCAAGATAAATTGTGTTTCTGCCGGTAAAACGGCGGTGTTGTATAAAAAAATCGCCGCAGTCATACCTATGACGGATTGCGCCAAATACTTTGCTTTTGCGGATAAACCATCACTGTTGCGTTTGACTACTTTTCTGTAATCGTCGATAAAGCCGATAATGCCGTAGCCCATAGTGACCAGTAAAATAACCCAAATATAACGATTACTGAGATCTGCCCACAGCAGGGTGCTGATGGCGATGGCTATTAAGATCAAGGTGCCGCCCATGGTTGGCGTGCCTGCTTTTTCGTAATGTGATTGTGGACCTAATTCACGAATACTTTGACCGATTTTGTTGCCTTTTAATTTTCTGATCATCACCGGTCCGATAATGAACGAGATCATTAATGAGGTTAATACACCGAGAATGGCTCGAAAGGTCAGGTAATGAAAAACCCTGAAACCACCATCGAAGCTCATTAAATAATCTGCCAAGTAAAGTAACATTATTTAGTTCCTAAAATTATCAACCAGAGCGGCTGCTACATTTTCCATGCGCTGCGATCTTGATCCTTTAATCAAAATCGTTTCATCACCTTTAAGTTCTTGCTTTAACGCAGATATCAAGTCGTCTTGATGATCAAAAAAAGTAGCGCCATCGCCAAAAGCGTGTACCGTATTTTGAGCGTCTGTACCCATGGCCAGTAATCTGATAACGCCGCTGGCCTTAATCAGCTCACCTATTTCTTGATGTATCTTTAAGCTATCGTGCCCCAATTCACCAAAAGCGCCTAAAACCAGCCACGACTGGCCTTTACATTCACCCAATACCGCTAGACCTACTTTTAATGACGCCGCATTAGCGTTATAGCTATCATCAATAATAATATTGCCTAAACGACCAATGAGCGGTTGCAAGCGTCCCGTAACCGGTTTTACATTAGCCAGTCCTTGAATAATTTGGGTTAAGTCTATATTTAACGCCAAGCAGGCCGCTGTTGCTGCCAATGCATTAATCACATTGTGTCTACCTGCTAGTTTTAGTTCGCAGGGTTGCGTGTCTTGCGGGGTAACTATTTCAAATGTTGTTATAAATTCATTATCACAAACGACGGTTTCTATAGTCTTGGCACTGACATCAGCCTGCTCACTCAGGCCGAATGACAGCACTTTTCTATTTCCTGCGATTGCTTGCCAGTAGTCAAAATAGATGTCATCGCGATTAAGCACGGCACAGCCGTCTTGTTTTAGCGTCTCTATGATTTCTCCCTTCGCTTTCGCGACACCGTCAAGACTGCCAAAGCCTTCTATGTGTGCTGCGCCAGCATTGTTTAGGATCACGACATCGGCTTTCACATAGCGACTGTTATAGGCAATTTCACCAGGATGATTTGCGCCCATTTCAATAACGGCATATTGGTGTTGCTTGTTTAAGCGTAGCAGTGTCAGTGGTACGCCAATGTCATTATTCAAATTTCCTTGTGTAAATAAGACATGATGCTGGCGGCCTAGTATCGCCGCTGCCATTTCCTTAACGGTTGTTTTGCCATTACTGCCGGTTACTCCGATGACCGAAACGGCTGTATTTTGCCGCCAAGCTCCGGCCAGTTCAGCGAGTGCCACGCGGGTATCGTCAACAATAATATGAGGTAAGGCAGTTGTTATTCCAGGATGAACTACAGCAGCGATAGCACCTGCTTGCTGAGCCTGTTGAACAAAGTTATTGCCGTCAAATTGATGTCCCTTGATTGCTACATAAAGTTGTCCTGGCTTTATTGACCGCGTGTCTATACAAGCAGAGGTGATGGCGATATCTTCGCCAACCTGCTTTCCATGCACTCGCTCGGCAATTTCGCTCAGCATCATTTTCATGGCGTTAAGGCTCTCATTTTAAGTTACAACTTCGACAAGCTACATGAGCGTAGTAAATTCAGAAGCCTTTTTCTGTAAGGCTTTCACCACGATGTCCCTATCGCTAAACGGCAATCTAATCCCATTTATCTCCTGATAATCCTCATGACCTTTTCCGGCAATGACAATACAATCACTTTTTTCTGCTTTGCCAATCGCATTTTGTATCGCCAGCGCTCTATTCTGCATGACTTCAATCTTGTTTGAATGGCAGCCGCTCAAAATGTCTTTGATAATTGCCTCGCTATTTTCAAAACGCGGATTGTCATCAGTAATAATTAGATAATCTGCCCATTGTTCTGCACAGGCTCCCATTAGCGGGCGTTTACCTGTGTCACGATTACCGCCGCAGCCGAAAACTACCCATAACGCCTGCTTGCAATGTTTTCGTAAACTGGATAACACTTTATCGAGTGCATCCGGAGTATGTGCATAATCAACAAATACTAGCGGCTGGTCATTGCCACCGAATCGCTCCATGCGTCCGTCTACTGGTTTTATTTTCGCCAATCGTCCAATCGCTTCGGTAAAGTCTAGGCGCATTGCTAGCATCACCGCTAAAACTAGCAATACATTTTCAATATTAAAGTCGCCATATAGCGGTATTGTTATGCGTTGACAATGCGCTTGCCAATGCACATTAAATTCGATGCCGTTCGCTTTATGTACAATCTGATCTGCTTGCAGATTTTCGCCTGTTGTTAGTGTCTTTCCATTGATACTGATGCCCCAGATTGCTGCCGTATCTGGCGTGGCTGCAATTATCCTATCGCTAGTTGTATCATCAAGATTCAGTACGACAAAAGCCAACCCCGGCTTAGTTAACAAAGTCAGCTTTGCCTGTAAATAAGCTTCCATTGTGCCGTGATAATCAAGATGATCCCGGCTGATATTTGTAAACACAGCGCCTTTAAACGTAACGCCGTTAACTCGCCCCTGCGCTAGGCCATGTGATGAGACTTCCATTGCCACCGTCTGTTTTTGCTCGTTCAACAGATGGGTGAGTATTTGCTGTACAGACAACGCATCAGGGGTGGTATTGAGGGTTTTATTTAATCGTCCCCATTCACCCCAGCCTAGTGTTCCGATAATGCCACACTCATCAAGTAATTGACCCAAAAACTGGCTGCATGAGGTCTTTCCATTTGTGCCAGTAATACCAATTACATCAATAGATTGCGATGGGTTTCCATAAAAACGAACGGCTATTTCTCCAATAAATTGCCCCAAGTTATCAACCGCTATCATGGGTACATTATTAATTAGTTCGGCCAACTGTTTTCCGCCACCGGCAGGGTCAAAAATAACTGCGCAGGCTCCATTATTAATAGCTTGTTCTACATGAACCAGTCCGTGTTGATTGGCTCCCTCTAGCGCAATAAACACCTTTCCAGCAATGATCTCTCGGCTATCTAACGCTAGCCCGTTTATCGATAACTCATTTTCACACGCTGGTTTGTTTGAGGTAAAAACCAGTCCTGTTAATAGCTCTTTCAATGTCATCGGGGCTTATGGGATAAATCAATGAACCTGTGTTAATAAAACCGGCATGGTTTCTTCCTGATCAGGGGCTATATCGAGTATTCTCAATGCGCCGGTCATTACTTTCGAAAACACTGGGGCGGATACCAAGCCACCATAGTATTGACCGGTCGAGGGTTCGTCTATCATCACTACCATAACCAAGCGCGGATCCTTCGCAGGTGCTATGCCAGCAAACACCGAAAAGTATTTTTTATCAACATAACCACCTTTGCCCGCTGATTTTTTTACCGTTCCTGTTTTGCCGGCTACGCTGTAACCATCGACTCTGGCTTCATATGCCGTACCATCCTTCATAATGACATGTTCCATCATTGCCCTGACTCGTTTAGCGGTTTTTGCTGAAAATACCCGTTTTTCATCAATATCTTCATCACGTTTCAGTAAGCTTACTGAATGTAATATGCCATCGTCAGCAAGCGCGGTATAAGCTCTTGCCAATTGCAATGCTGAAGCATTCAGCCCATAACCAAATGACATCGTTGCCCGTTCAAAATCATGCCAGCGGTGGTAATCCAGCAAGCTGCCGCTGGCTTCACCTGGAAACCCTGAGGCTGCCGAAGATCCAAAGCCGAGTTGGTGATAAACATTCCAAAAATATTTTGGCGGCATTTTCAGCGCCATTTGACTAACTGCAATATTGCTAGATTTTTTGAGAACATGTGTCAAATCGAGAGTGCCGTAGTTATGTACATCTTTGACAGTATGATGCCCAATTTGAAAAACCCCATTCGTTTCAAACAAATCATTCTGTTTAACATAGCCGCCATCTAACGCAGCGGCAACCACAAAGGGTTTAACGGTTGAACCTGGTTCAAAAACCTCTGTTAATGCCCGGTTACGGTAAAAATGCTCTTTAAGATTCTTTCGTGTATTCGGGTTAAACGACGGCTGATTAGCGATAGCGAGGACTTCGCCATTTTTCGCATCCAATATAACTAATGTGCCTGAATTTGCATTGTTCGCATTAACCGCTAACTGTAGTTCTTTATATGCCAGGTATTGAATTCTCTGATCAATACTTAGCTCCAAATTTTTTCCAGTTACCGGTGTTCTGATGTTTTCAACATCGGCAATAATTTGTCGCTGCCCATCCCTGATGACTCGTTTACTGCCTGGAATACCCTTTAGCACTTTCTCGTAGCTCATTTCCAGACCGCCTTGTCCAACTTCATCAACATCAGTAAAACCGACTAAATGAGCCGAAACACCACCTGCAGGATAAAATCGTTTGAATTCACGCTCAAAATAGATGCCTGCCAGTTTCAATTCTTTAATTTGATTTCCTAGTCCGGGATCTATTCTTCTGGCAATGTAAGCAAAGGCTCTAAGCGGCTTTTCATTAAGTAAATCAGTTATCTTATGGGCAGGTAAGTTTAAAAACTTTTCCATTTTTCTGATTTTCAAAACCTTTTCTTGGCGGTATTCATTCAAGACTTGTGCCTTGTCAGTATCCGTCAATTTTTCTAATGCCTGTTTTAGCCTGAATTCTTTTTCCATTTGCTTAAGCCGAGCCTTATCATCGGTTATAAGCTCTTTGGGGTTGATTGCAATAGATTCGACTGGCGTGCTTACCGCTAACGGTGCACCATTTCTATCTTTGATCATCCCTCTGTAGGCAGGAATAGCTACTTCGTCAACTTGCCGATCATCACCTTGATCTTTCAAGAATTCATTTTCGAAGACTTGTAAGTAAATCGCTCTGCCCACTAAAAGCACCATACAACTCATCATAAAGCCAATTAGAAATTTCCTTCTTCCGGAAAAATCACGCTTCGGTTTTGGTGATGCTTTCGTTTTAAATCTGAAATCCAGCATTCATTTATGGCCTTAAATTAGCTGGTTTTATATAAATAATCTTTTCGCGTAACGGCATGATTAATTTCAATTGCTCGAGCGCCACTCGTTCCACTCGGTTTTGTTCTGCCAGCATGGTCAATTCCAACTGCATCTGCCCCCATTCGACTTCGTACTCATCCAAGGCATTTTCTTGCTGCTGAATTTCGATAAATATCAAACGCGAGTAATATTTGCTATAAATGACAGCCAATGCAGAAATAAGTAGAACTACAAATAAAATACTTACACTCAAATACCGAAACGTCGTCACTTAAACTCTCTCTGTTACCCGCATAATTGCGCTTCGTGCTCTGGCATTTTGATCAATTTCTTCGGCACTCGCTTTTATCGCTTTTCCTATCGTTTTTAGTATACCTTTGGCAATATCGGCTTCTTTAATGGGCAACTTGCCCGGGTTGTATTTAGCGCCAGATTCCGCCCGAAAAAAACGTTTTACAATCCGATCTTCTAATGAATGAAAAGAAATGACAACTAACCGACCTCCAGGCTTCAATATTTCAGATGATTGCGCCAAAACATTTTTCAGCTCGTCCAGTTCCTTATTTATTTCAATGCGTATAGCCTGAAAAGAACGGGTGGCTGGATGCTTGTGTTTTTCCCTTACAGGTATTGCATCTTCAATTAGCGCTGCTAATTGTTTGGTCGTTGTGATCGCTGATAGCGCTCTTCTGTCAGTGACTGCACGGGCTATTCGTCTCGCAAATCGCTCTTCGCCATAATCAAATAACACGTTGATCAGCGTTTTCTCTTCAATATTTGCTAGCCAATCGGCTGCGGATATACCGGCATTAATATCCATACGCATATCGAGCGGTCCATCACGCAAGAAACTAAAACCCCGCTCAGAATCATCCAGTTGCGGCGATGACACGCCAAGGTCTATCAAAATACCATCGATACTTCCTACCCAGCCTTCGTCTTCAATGATGCTTCGCAATTGTGAAAAACGGCTATGTTTAAGGGTAAAACGCCTATCTTTAAGTAGCTCCCGTGCGGAATCAGAATTACATGCGCTCCAATCACAGTCCAATGCTAATAATCGCCCTGACTCACCTAGGCGACTTAAAATGCCTTGGCTATGACCGCCGCGTCCAAAAGTACAATCCAGATAAATACCGTCTGGTCTAATCTCTAGCTCTCGTAGCGCTTCCGTTAACATGACGGGCAAATGTTCCATTAACAAATCCCCCGTTTATTTATAAGCATTAAAAAGACAACGTGCCTAATTCGTCTAGGCTTTCGTTATCATCACCATTCATCCATTCTTGCTCTTTTACATTCCATGCGCTTTCGTTCCATATTTCAAATTTGTTGAGCTGCCCAACTAATACAATCTTCTTATCCATTGCAGCAAATTTTCTGAGTTTTTCAGGTAATAGCAGACGACCTTGGCTATCCATTTCACATTCGGAAGCATTACCGATAAGAAATCGTCTCAATTTGCCGGCCATTTTATTTAACGTCGGTAACTTGCTGATCGTTTGTTCTAGCTTTTCCCATTCAGGAAGAGGATATAGCCATAAACAGCCGAGTTCACCAATACACAATTCGTTAACAGAAACGGTAACGACTAGCTGGCGCTCGCAACATTCATCTAACTCTTTACGATAGCGAGTTGGAATAGCAAGACGCCCTTTGTCGTCCAAATTAATTGCGCTGATACCTCGGAACAAAATCTATCTCACAAAAACCATTCTTAGGCAATTTTACACCATATTTCTCCACTTCGATCCACTATAGTTTTCAAACGGAGCTGAGTCAAGAACGAATTTGTCCAGGATCTTTCTTTTTTGACAATGACTTACGCATCTTGTGGCGTGGGGTTAAAACATGCAAAACAGAACGAAATTAATTCCATGATTTTTCAACAAAATGTGCCATTTTATTGAAAAGATACTTGAAGAGAGTTGTAGATCTTGAATATCGAGTCACTGCCGTACACTTTTAAAGCGTAAGTATTCAGCCCCCCTTTTTCAAAGGGGGAGGTCTATGTTTACAGCGTAATTTTTGGCAGGGATCTGAATAGTTACTTTAAAGCAGTAGCATGTTCCCTTCTTAATGTAAGGAGGGGAGCCGAATCATGCAACTACGGCGAGTATTGGTAAACGAAGCGCTGGATTGATCGGTTTATATCTGCCGTTCATCCTCATTGTATTGAACAAAGTGGTGACCGGTCAGCCGTTGATGCTGGTGGTTGACGAGCAAGGCAAAAAAAGCCACTTTTCGCAAGCACGCCATGTCGAGATGTCGAGCTGGTTCAAGCCCTTCAGAACGTGGTGCCACTTAGTAGGAAAGTGATTGTTTTGGGCAGGGGGCAGTTGCAAGGTCTATTGCTAGCGCGAATCCCCTTACGGGTTACATCAAGTGTGATGGTGGGCAGAAAAGCGCTACCCACACCGCTATTGCGTCAACCTAAGCAGGGCAACAATTAAGCCACCAACGGCCAATAACGTGCCAAATCCCCAACGCATCAATAACTTAATTTCATGATGCAAACCCATAATCTCTTGATGCTGTTGTTCAAAGCGTTTATCAACTTGTTCAAAACGTTTATCGACTTGCTCAAAGCGTTTATCGACCTGCTCAAAACGCTTCTCAACTTGGTCAAAGCGCTTATTCATGTCTTGGTGCATTTGTTCAAAGCGTTTATCGACTTGCTCAAAGCGTTTTTCCATTTGCTTAAAGCCTTCCGTCATCAGTTCGCGCTGATGCTTTAATTCTTCCTCCACGCGAATAGTGCGTTCACGCAAGTCCAGCTCGTAACGCACATTGGCATTTAAGGCTTCTGGTGTTTCTAACAGTGTTTTTTTAATCAGCCACTGAATTTGCTCAATATCTTCCTGTGCCAATGCCATATTTACCTACCTTTTTGTTTGTTTAACAGAGACTTGAAACACTAAAAACAGGAACAAAGTGTAGCACAATTTAAAACGATAGCCCGAGTCGTCGAGTGGTTTCGCGCCAGCAAACCGCCGCAAGGTACGCCATCAAAAACCATCAAGCCTACCCACAAAACATAAAAACCCCCTGCCAAGACATTCTGGGCAGGGGTCAGGTGCAAGGCTTATTGCGGTGGATTGCTAGCGCGAATCCACCTTACAACGAATCTGGCTTACGGGTTACCGCTTTCTAGATAAACCGTATCTGGGCAAAAATCAATATCACCAGGCCAACAAACTGTGCCGTGCCCAGGTTTTGCCAACATAAAATAGCCTTTATTTTTCAGTCGCTTA
>CANNKH010000039.1 GCA_947504985.1 Methylococcaceae bacterium
AGCAAGGTTTGTTTATGGCTGGGCGCATAGGAAATGATGTCTTTAATGACTTCTGCAAAGCCCATATCAAGCATACGATCAGCTTCATCCAACACCAACACATTTAGATGGTTCAACCGCAAACTGCGTTTACGTAGATGCTCCTGCAATCGTCCTGGCGTACCAACAACAATATGCACACCATGCTCTAACGACCCTAGCTGCGGGCCAAAAGGTACGCCGCCACATAAAGATAATACTTTGATATTTTGGGTAAAACGCGCCAATTGGCGAATTTCTTTACAAACTTGGTCAGCAAGCTCGCGCGTTGGGCAGATGACTAATGATTGAACTGAAAAACGCGAAGTATCTAGTCGCGATAACAAACCAATACCAAAAGCAGCGGTTTTACCACTACCCGTTTTGGCCTGAGCAATAACGTCACGACCCTCCAGAATATGCGGGAGGCTTTCTGCCTGAATCGGTGTCAGGTGCGTATAACCTAGCAATTCGATGCTTTCAAGTAAGGCGGGTTTTAATGGTAGCGATGAAAATTGGGCAGTATTCACTAGAGACTCTTAATATAAAAGGTAAATAGCGGCGAATTGCCGCGTTTAGATCGATAAATGATAACAGATGCCATCAGCGGATTAAGGGTAAGTATTTCGTGGCGCTTTGAGCAAAAGGCACAGGCAGCTTATAATCGGCGCTGGCTACGATTTGACCATTATGGTTTCGCTATCGAAATCAGACCGCTTAACTAACGCCACCTTTCCGACTCGACTCAAGATATAAAACGTTCAATAACAATAGGTTCTATCATGAAAAAAGCAAAACATAGCCTTCCCTTCTCTGCGCTGACCTTAGCTTTTTCCCTGCTCGCCAGTGGCGCTGCCCAAGCGGAGTGGATAAAAAGTTATGGCACCAATAACAATGAATTCGGTACGGTCATGCCCTCATCGCAAGACAGTTATTATCTATCCATGCTCAGCACGTCTATCAGTACGGCAAAATCAGTTGCCCTACTCTCATTACTTGATGCCAATGGCGTTCCTGCATGGACAAAAAAAATAACAACAGGTGCTTTTGATAGTTTTTTGCTAAGCGAATTAAATGACGGACGCTTATTGCTACAAGGCAAAACCCAACTAAGTGCCAACGGCTCAGGCAATGCTGTTTGGGCGGTCTATAATGTCAACCGTGTCACAGGTGCACTATCGCCAGTATTCAGTAAAAGTTACCCAGGAAAAGGTAATGACGAACTCACCATTACCCAAGATAACCAAGGCGGGTTATGGGGTACTGGCTCCACAACGTCTTTCAGTCAAGACGGCAAGGGCAAAGATATGATTGTCGCTAAAATCAATGCCACAACGGGAACCCCTATCTGGAGCAAAGTATTTCATAGTGATTACAAAGATGCCATCGCCGCATTTATCCCTCAAAATGATAAATACATTTTATTGGCCAATACCACAAGTACCAGTGGCGACAGTCAAAAAATACTCATCGGACTGCTCAATAATCTGGGCGCCCCGGTTGGATCGTTCAAGAAATTTGGCGGCAGTGGCATAAATAACGTCGTTGGCATCAAAGCTATTTCGGGTGGTAGTTATCTGGTTTATGGCACTAACCTGGCTAATGTGCAGGATCAGCATCCCACGATTTTCGTGATGAAACTTAGCCCTCTCTTAAAATACGTCTGGGGCAAAAAACTTACAGCCGGTGCAGACCAAGGCATGTATGTTAGCGATATCAACGAAAATACCGATCATTCATTAACCTTAACCGCCAACCTGAACGCTACGCTATATGCCAACTTCGGGGGATTCAAAGTTCCGATAGGTGCATCGGCACACCCTGCCGCAATACAACTTTCATCGGCAGGCGCAGTGACCTCGGCAAAAAGCTTTGAATATCAGGACACGGATACCAGCAATCTCTATAAAACGTCCAACGGTAATTACCTGCTCGGCGGGCAAACAAGCAAAGCGATGGATATGACCAACCCGACAATGCCCAACACCGATATGTTATATGGTCAATTCAACGCCACTATGTCACCGAATTGGGTAAAAACCTTGGGCGGTCAAAACATTGACAGCGGCGTTATCACCTCCCAACCAACAGGCTACTTGTTATCAGGAGCGACCATGTCGTGGAGCGCTGGCTACATGGATTTACTCGCGGGTAAAATTGATGCGAATGGTGATGTTCCCGGTTGTACACATATCAACGAAGTTTCGATGATCGAGACCACGCCAACAATCAGTGACAGTAACCTAAACTGGCAAGCGCAAACGGCACTATTGGTAAATAAAGGGGCAATAACGTCAACCAACATCGCCATTAACGTCACGCCAGCAACGATGACAACCACGACGGTCTGCGGTAATTAATTATCTGGATTAGGAAGGGGTACAAAACAACTTGGCTGTGTGTATTGTAACTTCCATTGGATGCTATGACTGCCAGTCCTTGAAGGACTGGCAGTCATCATGTTGCCGAAAGGTGTAATACACCGCATAAAAAGCCGCGTATTGTTATGCCTTGTTAATAATCGCCAATTTATCGTCCTGAATACCAAGCAATAACTCACCATTCAACAAACCGACCAATTCCTTACCGGCCATACTGTAACGCCAACCGTGCAGTAACGGGCATTCGTCATCATCATCCATAAGCAACACTTCGAGATCTTTGCGTGATGCTAATATACTGGGATTTAAGGCGTTTTCTTCAGCCCGTATCCTAACCAATGCCGTTAAGATATCCAGTATCGCTTCCTGCTGCTGTGTTTTTTTTGCCGACCTGCCTTTTTCATGTAATGGAATCGGCGCCCGATTTTTTGCCTCGCTAATCAATTGGCACAACTCCTTGCCATAACGATTAACGATACGCTCATTAATACCGCGCACATTGGCTAACTCAGTGACTGTCTCGGGCTGTAATTTGGCGACATCAAACAATAGTTCATCTCGCATCAACCAGCTCTTGGGTCGATCTTCAGCCTGCGCCATTTTTTCCCGCCATTGCGCCAAACTTTGAATAATCGATAACTGCTTGCCAGTCAGTTTATTTTTACCTTTAATTTTTAACCATGCTTTTTCTGGATTAGCTTGATAAATCTCAGGATTTGACAGCTCGGCAAAGTCACTTTTCAGCCAATCAGCACGACCTAGCTCAGTCAATTTTTGTAAAACCAGCTGATAGATCTGGCATAAATAAATAACATCATCAGCGGCATATTCAATTTGCGCCTCGGTCAACGGTCGCTTGCTCCAGTCTGCTCGGGTATGCGCCTTGCTTAAATTAACATTTAGCAAACTGGACACCAGCATCGCGTAACCCGGATTATCCTGAAATCCTAATAACGGCGCCGCAACCTGGGTGTCAAAAATAGGTGTCGGTAATTTACCAGTCAATTGGTAAAAAATTTCCAGATCCTGCCGACAGGAATGAAACACCTTAACAATATCAGGATGGTATATCGCATCAAAAAGGCTATCCAGTTCGGGCAAGGCAATTGGATCAATACAAGCCACCCATTCAGGCGTCGCTATTTGCAATAAACAGAACTTGGGATAATAGGTTTTTTCACGCAAAAACTCGGTATCAAGGGCAAGCCAAGCGGCTTTTTTTATCTGCTCACATACCGCAGCCAGTTTTTCAGGGGTATTTATATAATTAATGGTTGTCATAAATTTGGTGAGCGTTGAAGCATAGGTATCTACACAAAGCCTGAATATCATCATTCCGGCACGGATTGCCGGAATCCAGATGCCAAGGATGGCAATTTTTGGGGTTTCTACCCCTGTTTATTCCTGAAAATTGTTACGTTTGGCGTAAGTTTCACCTCCATGTGACCTGGATTCCGGCAATCCGTACCGGAATGACGGCTTAGAAAACTTGTGAACTTATGGCGTTGAGGGGACATTAGCCGTTAATTAGCCGTTAATCTGGTCAGAAACCTCTTGACTAGATTTTTGATTGCGCTGCCTTCCACGACGGTTATGCTGAAACCCACGTTTTTTATTATTGCGAGGCTTTACCCGTCTGATATCCAATTTTTTCTGATTAATTTCTACTGTTTTTAAATGCTGAAATATATCTGGCGGCATCGCATCGGGCAACTCAATCAAGGTATATAAACTACGAATGGAAACGTTATTGATATTGTTTTTATCGACACCAGACTCTTCGATCAGCACTTTTTTTATCTCTTCCAGCGTCACCTGATGTTGGCTGCCAACATCCAGACGATAACGAACCATCTTAATAACCCCCACTTGCTCGCTAGCTGCTTGCATGGGCTCAACACGCTCAAGCGGCTCCAATAGTATTTTATTGGTTTGCACCAGATACAATAATGCTGCTGCACACGTCAAAACATCGGTATTCAACTCATCAGCAATGATGCGAATAGCATACTGCTGCGCATTTAAAGGCATGGCGTCAAGAAGCTGGCGTAAACGACTTTTCAGCAACTCACCGTCATTCGAGTCAGCCACTGCTAATTTATCGCTACTATTCATCCTGTTGGCATCTCAATAATTAAAATCCAATGTCGATAAACATTAAAGCCTGTTTTCGATAATTTCTACAAACGCTTCATCGCGTAAACGGCGAATCCAAAGCTCGGTTTCTTCTTCTATTTTACGTTTACGAATAGCATCCCTGACGCGGTTCTTTCTATACTCGGCACTGTTATCTTTATTTTCACGATCTAAGACCTGAATCAAATGCCAACCAAATTGTGTTTGTATGGGTTCACTCACCTCATTAACCGCTAATTTTGACATCGCGTCTTCAAACGGCTTAACCAAATCACCGGGATTCACCCAATCCAGCGACCCTCCTTTGAGCGCAGAGCCTTTATCATCTGAATGAGCACGCGCCAGTGCCGCAAAATCATCGCCATCAACAATACGCGCTGTTAACGCCAGCAAGCGTTTTTGTGCCTCGGTATCATCAACCAACTCATTGGTTTTTATCAAAATATGCCGCACTTTTGTCTTGGTGATCGTATGATTATCAAGTCCTTTTATTTCTAACATTTTAATAATATGAAAGCCACTGGGACTACGAATGGGTTCGGCGATATCCCCTTGTTTCATCGTGGTAATACCGTCACTAAACAAGGTGGGAATATCACTCAAAACACGCCAACCTAAATCTCCACCTTTTAACGCATTGGCATCATCAGAATAACTGATTGCTGTTTGGGTAAAATCTTGACCTGCGCGAAGCTTGTTAACCAGATCGTTAGCCTTACTCTGGGCTTTTTGTATATCTGCCGACGAAGCGGCTTCTCTAACGGCAACCAGAATATGACCAAGATGATACTGGATTGCCTCCTCACCAACCTTGCCCTGGGTTTCCATGTAGTGATCAACTTCACGATCAGTCACCTTGATACGCCCGCCAATTTCACGACCTCGTAACTGATTAATGATAATTTCGTTACGCATATTCTCTAAAAAGCTTTTATACGACATCCCCTGACTTTCCAGCTCTGCACGAAATTGCTCCATAGTCATGTGATTGCGTTCAGCAATATCGGCGGCCGAGCTATTAAGCATCTCTTCACTAACAGTAATGCCCGCCCGCTCAGCCATAAGTCGCTGTAATTTATCGACGATCATTTTTTCCAGTACCTGCTTACGCAACATGGTTTCCGGTGGCATTTGCGTCTTACTGGCTTGTATCCGTTGCCTGATTACCGAGACTTCTTTATTTAATTCCTGCTCGAGAATAACGTCATCTTCGACAACGGCAACGATCTTATCGAGTACCTCGGCGTGTACGAAAAAATTGGCTAATAGTCCAGTGCATAACAAGACTAAAAGCATCGCTCTATTTAACTTTTTGTGTTTAATCATTTTTCCGGTTTCCGATAACCATAAATACTTTTTTCGAAGAAAGTGTCCAATTTTTCGCCTATACCCGTCAGCCCCTTAAGTTCTACCTGAAAGAAAATACCGGTTTGCATTGTGCCTTCTACCGCATTATTAACCAGCTGGGTATTATCTGTTATCTGATTGATACTATTGAGGTAGCTGCGACCAATGATGCGAAAGCGCCAGCAGCAATTCTCTTTTTCAAAACCGAAAAAGCCATCTTGCGTACTGTTATATAGCCACGAATATTGCCAACGACCCACCGCATACCAATTGTCAACAATTGGCCAACGAAATGACATATCGCTTTGGGTAATATCATTACTCTTATCCGGTACCAGCGGATTCTGTCGATACAAATAACCGATATTGATAATCTGATCAGGCTCATTAACAAAATGAATGCCCGCCTTGCCACGCACAATGGCATTGGTATGCGGATCCCATTGCAATCCTGAATCGATAGAAATATGCTCGGTCAACGCGCTGCTTAACTCTGTGACCAACGGCGAAGATGTCTCGGTTTCTACCGGACTGATAGCGCACAAACTGGATGGATAATTACCGCATAACGTCACTTCACGGTTACGAAAATAAAAAATCTCACCAATACTGAGTTTTAATCGTTCCCTGCCAGTATTCGGATCAACCAGACGCGAAGTTAACGCCGTCGTTATTTGATTGGCATCCTGCACCCTGTCCGAGCCACTGAAGCGATTTTCCCTAAACATACTGCTATACCAAAAATCGTAAACCGAGGTGTCAAACAACGGAATTTGGCTTTGATCTGTTTTTGGAATATACAGATAAAACAACCGAGGCTCCAAGGTATGCCGCATTGCGGTATCGGAGATATTCAGATCACGCTCGAAATAAGCGCCGCTGTCGATTGACATAATCGGCAAGGTTCTGGAAATATCGTTAGGCAAGCCACCCGCCTGGTTATTTAACAGATATTGCGTATGTTGCATCGACAATTTAGGCGTGATAAAAGCACTCGCCGTCTGCAACGGCACACTGACTGAAGGCTTGAAATTAAAGCGCTGCCCATTGACCAAGCTACTATGCTGAAAATACACCGACTCACTTTCGACCAACGCATCAATTGGCACGAATTTGTCAAAAGAACGGTTCAAATTCAGATTAATCTGCGGCAATCTTCGGTATGGGATTTGAATGCCGCTAAGCGTAGGATCTATGGTTTGATAGCTTTCTACGCGGGTGGTAAAAGCAATGCCGTCATTAATGTAATTTACATCGGCCTGGCTTTTAACAAAACTAAAATTGGGGAAACTTAAGGCATTACCCAATTCGGCAAAATAGTTTTTATCTGAAACATAGTTCAAATCAAGATGGGAACTGATATTAGGCGTAAATTGCGTCGTATGCTTTAACGAACCCAGATAGCGAGGATCATTAATTACATCATCATTAGGCATATATTCAACACTCGCCACGCCCTTTGATTGTTCAGCCAAATACCGAAAATCTGCCCCAAGCAAAGCGCCGCGCTTCGAGTAATAGCGGGGCGATAAGGTAATATCGTAATTGGGCGCCAGATTCCAGTAATAGGGCGTTGAGGTTATGAAGCCACCATTTTGGGTGTTGCCGAAAGAAGGCGAGAGAAAGCCGGATAACCGTCTGTTATCAACAGGAAACGCCAGATAAGGCGAATAAAACACCGGCGTACCTTTAAATTCCAACCAGGCATTTTTTGCCGAGCCCTTACCGGTTTCTTTATTTAATTTCAACTCGGAAGCATGTAAGGCCCAATCCTGGTTGCCGGGACGACAACTGGTGTAGGTAACGTCTCGGTAATGAGATAAGAACTTACTGTCACGATAGACCGCTTTTGCTCTGCCCCGCAACGGAGTTGCCGGAAAAATAAACAACGTATCACGCAATTTGGCTTGATTAGAAGCCAACTTAAGCGTTGCCGAATCACTGTGAAGCGCCAACTCATCTTCGCTGTAATAAACATCGCCCTGCAAATTAAGCGTTTCTGAAATACTGTCGTAATTAGCGTTATTTGCCTGCGCTTGTTGATCCGCGCGGCTCATTTCGACACGACCCGTATAAATACCGATTTCATTATCGAAAATTTCTGAATAATTAGATTTGACGTCCAACGGCGACTTATTTCTGATGTCTTTTGATGCAACCCAATTTCTTTGCGTACCGACCGGGGACAAGCAACTTTCCCAAGGATCACTTTTGAGCCTAGCATTCAAGGTGTTGAAAGTTTGTTCCTGTTGATGGTCAAAAACGGGCGCCAGCAAACGAAAACCATAGCCTTCAGCTTGTTCTTTAGTGGGATGAGTTTGTACAGCAGCGGAGACATTTTGTTCAGCTATCTTAGGCACTGGCGTTGATTCAGCAACTATCGGTCTTGGCTGTTCTATAACCGGCGCCGGCTCAATGATTTTATCCTCTTGACGACTAACAGAAGGCGCTGGCTGAACAACCTGAACCGAATTATCCCCAACGCAAGCCCACTCGTTATTCTCTTTACTCTGCTGACACGACCACAATGCAGGATTGGCAAAACTGACCGAGACAGTCAATGAAGGCAAAAAAACCAGAAATACACGACGAAGCATAGGGGTATCAAGTTAGTGGCGTAACGGATCGTAAATCGAATAAAATGCTGGACGCGCATTCTACCGCAGATTACCACCAGATAACTAATCTAACCCAAGCAATCTAACCCAAACCGGTCATGATGATAACTCAAGATTTACGAATACTAACGCTGCTGGATTGGCTTGAAAATGATCTTTTGCTGACTATCGAAAACCTCGAGCCCGCCTCTAGCGATGCCAGTTTCAGACGTTATTTTAGAATCAGCACGCCAGACGGGCAATTTATAGTAATGGATGCTCCACCGGAAAAAGAAAACATCAAGCCCTTTATAAAAGTCGCTGAATTAATGGCAAATGCCAACATTAACGTCCCGAAGATATACCGGCAAAACCTGATGGACGGCTTTTTACTACTTGAAGACTTCGGCAGCTCCTGTTTTCTGGATCACCTCAATCCTCATAATGCCGATGCGTTATACCAACATGCACTAGACAGCCTGTTCAAACAACAAACCGATAACACCCTGCAAAATTGCGATTTACCCTGCTATGACGACGCCTTACTCACCCGCGAACTTGCTATTTTTAACGACTGGTTTATCACTCAATGGCTGGACATAGAAATACCTGTCGAACTATGGCAAACAACCCAAACTATCCTGATTGAATCCGCACTCGACCAACCGGTCAGTTGTGTGCATAGGGATTATCATTCCCGCAATCTAATGGTGTTGGATAACAACTCGCCGGGCGTTATCGACTTTCAAGATGCCGTCATTGGCCCCGTGACTTACGACCTAGTGTCCTTATTACGCGACTGCTATATCGCGTGGCCTGAGCAACAAGTCGGACAATGGCGCGAAAGTTATTTTCAACGCCTCCAGCAAGCTGGGCTCATCAATAGCAATCCGGTTCAATTTAAACGCTGGTTCGACTTAATGGGTATACAACGCCATCTGAAAGCCCTTGGCATTTTTTCGCGGCTACATCTACGCGATGACAAATCCAGCTATCTGGATGATATACCGCGCACCTTGAGCTACGTCACTACCGTTTGCTCTAATTACCCAGAACTAACTGATTTTAAGCGTTTTATTGAAGCACAACACCTGCCCAACTATCGGGTAAGCACATGAAAGCCATGATATTAGCTGCCGGACGTGGCGAGCGGATGCGTCCATTAACCGACCACACCCCCAAACCATTACTACATGCTGCCGGCAAACCAATTATTGAACACACCATTACCCAACTGGTGGCCGCTGGTTTTAAAGACATTGTCATCAATCATGCCCATCTGGGACAGCAAATAGAAAACTATCTCGGTGATGGGCAGCACTTGGGCGCAAACATTCGTTACTCCCCAGAGGGTGAGACAGGGCTGGAAACAGCAGGCGGCATTATTAACGCCTTGCCATTATTAGGTGACCAGCCCTTTTTAGTCGTCAACGGCGATATCGCCACCGATTTCCCCTACGCTGAACTCCAAAACCTAAGCGTTGACTTAGCTCATTTAATCTTGGTCAACAATCCTGAGCATCATCCGGCAGGCGATTTTGCACTCGATAATAACGGCTATGTCATGGATATCGGCGCAGCAAAATGGACTTTTAGCGGCATTGGCCTGTATCGAGCGGCACTGTTTAACACCACACCGCCCGGTGCGTCAAAACTAGCACCGATACTAAGAGCCGCTATGCTGGAGCGGCGCATTAGCGGCCAACATTTTAGCGGCTTCTGGATGGACATAGGCACCCCACAACGTCTGCAGGCGTTGGATACAAAACTACATTCCCGATGATGCCTCTAAGTTGGCAGAACAAGGGCGTTCTGCAGCGCTAATGATGACGAATTGCCCCAACGCCAAGAAATTCATCTTGCTTAGGGTGTGATGCCACTAACTTACAGCCGTTTCAACGTCAGTTAGAAACCACTGCCCACAGTTAAGGCGTTACTTTATATTCAATAAGATATTTGTAGATATAAGGGTGGGCACGCTTTTTTGCCCACCATTTAATCACACCCTACCCAGATAGCGTTTCGGTGAGTGCTTCTAATTCATCCCAGCGCGAATAGGTTTGTGCTAATTTTGCTTCTATTTGTTTTAGTTCATCAAGGGTATCGGTAACAACCGTTTGCTTGCCGACTCCCGTTTGGGTATAAAAATCGGGTGAACTCATTTGCCGGGTTATGAGGGCTTGCCGTGCTTCCAATTCATCAATGAGGCGGGGTAACTTATCGAGCTCCTGTTGCTCTTTAAAGCTTAGTTTTTTCTTTTTAACGGTACTGGACATTTTTTCCAGTTTTTTGGAGTCTGTGATTTTTTTTGTAGTCAATGCCGTTTGCTTGGCTTCGTTACTGTAAATCAGCCAGTCGCTGTAACCACCGATAAATTCGTCAACATCTCCTGAACCGTCCAGAACAAAGACACTGGTGACAACGTTGTCTAAAAAAGCCCGGTCGTGGCTGACAAGCAATAAAGTACCGTCATAATTAACCAGTTTTTCTTCCAACAACTCTAATGTTTCCAGATCCAAATCATTAGTCGGCTCGTCCATGACAATAAGATTTGCCGGTTTAGTAAATAAACGCGCTAGCAGCAAACGATTTTTTTCTCCACCAGACAAACTTTTAACAGGAGAACGGGCTCTAGCTGGGGCAAATAAAAAATCTCCGAGATAAGACATGACATGCTTTTTGTTACCGGCGATTTCGACAAAGTCATTGCCATCGGCAACGGTATCAGCAACGGTCATGTTGGGGTCGAGTTGGTCGCGTAATTGATCGAAGTAGGCGATCTCCAGGCGTGTACCTTGGTCTACGATACCTGTATCAGGCTCCAATTGTTTGAGCAATAATTTTAATAATGTCGATTTACCGGCACCATTAGCGCCAATTAAACCAATTTTGTCACCGCGTTGTATCAGTGTCGAAAAATGTTTAACGATGGGTTTGTCGCTGTAACTGAAACAAATATTATCGACTTCAATCACTTTTTTACCTGATGCATCACCTCGATTTAATGCCAGTTTTGCAGTGCCTTGGGTACTACGGCGTTGGGCGCGTTCATTACGCAATTTTTCC
Organism: Methylococcaceae bacterium; assembly: GCA_947504985.1. Classification (GTDB taxonomy): domain Bacteria; phylum Pseudomonadota; class Gammaproteobacteria; order Methylococcales; family Methylomonadaceae; genus Methylovulum. The sequence goes on from CANNKH010000039.1 coordinate 11,546, forward strand.
AGTGCGCGGACGCGACCTTCATTGCGAGTGCGCCGCGCTTTTACACCTTGTCTAATCCAGACCTCTTCATCAGCGAGTTTTTTGTCAAATTCTGCATTTTGGTTAACTTCGTCTTCGAGGGCAGCGGCTTTTCGACGCAAATAATCGTCATAACTGCCTTGCCATGACACCAAATTGCCTCGATCAAGATCAACAATTCGAGTGGCTAGTTTTTGCAAAAAAGAGCGGTCATGCGTAACGAATAACACGGCACCTTGAAAATTTAGAAGCTGATCTTCCAACCAAGTAATGCTTTCAAAGTCCAGATGGTTAGTCGGTTCGTCTAGTAATAAAACGTCTGGTTCGATAACTAAAGCGCGTGCCAAGGCTACGCGTCGTTTCCAGCCTCCGGACAGACCATTGATAATTAATTCGCTCGGAAGTTCGAGTTTGCTTAATGTGGTTTCAACACGCTGCTGGAAATGCCAGCCATTATGCGTTTCTAATTTATGTTGCAAGTCACCTAGTTCATTCAGGCTTTTTTCGTCGTCATAGTCCATTGTTAAAGACAACGTATGATAACGGGTGATCCAGTGCCCCAATTCGCCAAGGCCATCGGCAACGGCATCATATATTGTCGCATCATCAGGCAAATCGGGTGATTGCTCGAGCCATGATAATTTTAACTCCGGTTGCCTCCATATTTCGCCGTGATCGGCAAGAATATTTCCGGCAATGATCTTCATTAAAGTAGATTTGCCTTCGCCATTGCGACCCAGTAAGCCTACCCGTTCTCCGGCATCAAGCTGAAAATCGGCATTTTTTAATAAGGCGTGGGTTCCGTAAGCAATTGATATATTAGTTAAGCGTAATAAAGGCATATTGGTTTTTTACCAGTAATGGAGAAGAAGGAGGAGGTAGATAAGCTATTATATAGAACAATCGCTCTATTTTTCTGACTACCTGTTTAGCTTTCATTGGATATTGACCAGTGCCAATCGACGACCATAATGCTTTGTTCTTACAGTTTCTATCACTTGGATGAATGCTGAGCGTTAAGGTAGAATAAACAAACCTTAAAAATATAAGAAACTCAATGACTACTATCCCTAAAAAGCTTTTGATTGTTGATGACAGTAAAGTCTCAAGAATGCTTGTGAGAGCTCAAATTGTTGCGGTACATCCCGAATGGACTATTTTGGACGCCTGTTCTGGCGAGGAATCTATTTCATTAGTCGAAAAAGATCCGCCAGACTATTGCATCATGGATATTAATATGCCAGGTATCTTAGGCACCGATGCCGCTGAAATTATTTTGAAAATACATCCTCAGATACGTATCGTTATTTTCTCGGCAAATATCCAAGAAACCTATCAATCCCGCGCGAATGCGTTAGGTACTATTTTTGTTGCAAAGCCAGTTTCAGAAAAATCGATTGCAATAATTCTTAATCACTTCCAATGCAACAATTAAACATACTATCCGAGTTGCAATGTGACGCACTTGCCGAAGTCTTCAATATCGGCGCCGGGCGTGCCGCGTTGAGCATTAGTGAAATCGTTAATGATGAAGTAAAGCTTTCTATCCCTTGCATCGAGGTCAAAAAGTCAACTGAAATTAATGCAGAGATATTGCCACTGCCCAATGAGCGATTCGGTACTGTCCATCAGGATTTTAGTGGTCCATTTGAAGCAACAGCGATGTTAGTGTTTTCAGAAGAAAATGCGCTGGAGATTGTTCGCGATATGATGGGGTCGCAAATGAGTTTGGAAGAGCTTGTTGAATTTGAGCAGGAAGCCATGTGCGAGCTGGGTAACATTATCCTGAATGCCTGTTTATCGGCGATGGCAGACATGCTTAGTATTTCGCTTAGCAGTTCTTTACCTTGCTATACGATAACGTCCTGTGCTGAAGTGATCAATACGATTACCGGCAGCACCGATCAGGATTATGTTTTAGTGCTAAACATTGTTTTTACCAGTGTCAAAAGGCAATCGGAAGGCCATCTTATTTTACTGTTGAGTTCAACATCATTGACCAATCTTATTAAGCATATTGATCGCTTTCTTGGAAATATATAGGAATGTCTTTGCCTAACTATGTTCTGGAAGACGTCTTTAATGCCATAAATCTAGGGTTAATTATTGTCGATGCAGAATACAACGTATTATTTTGGAATGACTGGATTTTTAAGCGCACCCATATCAAACAAGCTGAAGCGGTAAGTCATAAGCTTGACAGTGTATTTTCAGAGCCATTATCAGTGACGTTTTTAAATGCCATAAAAAATACGCTGGAATATGGCTTGCCGACAGTGCTTTCTAATGCGTTACATCGTTCGCCATTGCCGCTGTATGATTTATCCCTACAGACTGATGAGAAAACGCGTATACCCCAAGCGATTACGATTTCACCGTTGCAATCACAGCAAGGTGAATTGTATTGTGTTATTCAGGTAACCGATTCAAGCACGTCGATCAAACGTGAAAAAATGTTACGCTCTCATTCAGAAATCTTTAAACGGGAAGCTAACACGGACAGTTTAACAGGCATTTATAATCGTAGATTTTTTGACGAGCATTACAAAATAGCCTTTCACAGTGCAATCAGGCAACAGCAATATTTGTCCATTTTCATGATCGATATCGATTTTTTTAAAGACTATAACGATTATTATGGTCATCTAAAAGGCGACGAAACGCTTAGAGCGGTTGCTCAAGCATTAAAATCCCAACTTTTTCGAGCTAGTGATCTGATCGCACGCTATGGTGGTGAAGAATTTGTGTTGATCTTGCCTGATTTATCTGAAGAACAGGCGGAAAAGTTTGCAGAAAAGCTTAAAAATAGCATTTTTAATTTAGCCATACCGCATGTAAATTCCTCTCTTTTTAATCAAGTCACTATCAGCATTGGTTTGTGTGCAGGGATACCGCAAGAGGAATACGACATACTTGGAAGAGCGGATGCTGCGCTATATCTCGCCAAACAACAAGGTCGCAATCGTTGTGTTATGTTGTCTCTTCTTTAATTACAGCGTTTTCAGATTGCGTCAGTAGCTCTTAAAAATGCTAAAATTCACGGTTTTATCATTAACCCGTGATTATCTTGTCCATGCCAACTACCTTAAAGCTGCCGGTTACGTCTCTAACACTACATATCGATTTGGCGGATTTTGAATTACCTAATCGCCCCCTGCGGACACAAAATAATCTCTTAGGACAACCCCGAGCGCAATCGGCATTGGAGTTTGGCGTTGCCATGTCGGCTTTTGGTTACAATATTTTTGTCATGGGCGAGCCGGGGCTTGGACGCTTGACAATGATTTCTGATCATCTGGGAATGATTTCCAAAACCTTGCCCGCGCCTTCTTCTTATGCGTATGTCGATAATTTTGATAATCCAAGAGAGCCACTGGCACTGGCGTTGCCGCCCGAAAATGGTCAGCAGCTCAGTAAGGATATTGAGAAGCTGATTGATAATATATTGGCTACGTTTCCGGCCGTGTTTGAAAGCCCAACTTATCAGCAAAAAAAGACCGCTATTGAACGTCAGTTTAATCAAACCTATAACGCCGCGATTGATTTCGTTGAAAAAAAAGCGCAAGACTTTAATATTGCTTTGTTTAGGGAAAGTGAGTCAATTACGTTTACGCCGCTTAAAGGTAACAAACCGCTTAATGATGAATTGTTTAGTCAATTGCCACAAGCTGAAAGGGATAGCTTTCATAAGCGTGTTGAGGAGTTGGAAGATTATCTGAGCGATACGTTGCTGGAATTACCGCAATGGCGTCGAGCCGTGGTGGAAAAAATCAGGCAACTTGATAATGATACGGTTAGCGGTGCGATAGCGCCGGTACTCGCTGAATTACGCGAAAAATATCAAGCGGTTGATGATGTTGTTGCCTATTTATCGGATATTGAAAATCATCTTGAAATCATGATTGCCGATAATTTGATGCCT